>JBEGPL010000137.1:0-5528 GCA_041181445.1 Pseudomonadota bacterium | reverse complement strand
GGCGGTCGAGCGGACATGGCTGGCGGGCTGGCTGGACCGGCTGCGCGCGGCGGGCGCCGATGTGGCGGCGGCGGTGCCGATGGCGGCGCTGATCCCGGCGCCAGCCGACGAGCGCGCGCTGCGGTCGATGGCGATCGGCGCGGCGGGCGCGGTGCGCGGCGCCGCGCATGGCTTTGCCGATGATCCGGCGCTGGTGTTGGCGCTCGGCGGCGGCACGACGCCCGACGCAATGGCGTCGGCCGACGTCGCGGCGGCGCTGGCGGCGGCAATTGACCGCCCGCCGCTCGACATGCTGACCGGACCGTTCCGGCGGCGCGCAAAGGGCGTGATGACGCCGGGGCGTCGCCGCCTGATGGCGCAATTGGTGGCGGCACTGCTGATCATCTCGCTGCTCGTGCCGTTGGTGCAGATGGTCCGCTGGTCGCTGGCGGCGGGGCAGGCCGACGATGCGAGCCTTGCCCTTGCGGCGCGGCTGGGCATCACCGCCCCCGATGCGGCGGGCGCCGAAACGGCGCTCGATGCGCGGCTGGCGGCGCGCGGCGGCGGTCCGCTGGCGCTGTCGGTGCCGCTGTCGGCCTTGATTTCGGCGCTTCAACCGGTTCCCGGCGCGGCAATACAGGCGCTCAGCCACCGCGCCGATGGCACATTGTCGGCGACGCTGGCGGCGCCGCGGGTGGAAGACATCAACGCCGTGCTGCTGGCGCTTCAGGCCAGGGGATATCGTGTGACGGCACAGCCGATGACCGGCGCCGACGGGCTGCAAAAGGGCAGCGTGACGATCCGGGCGGTGCCATGAACACACGGCTCAACCAATGGTGGCACAGCCTGTCGCGGCGCGAACATGCGCTGCTCGGTGTCGCGGGCGTGCTGACACTGGCGGTGCTGGTTTGGGCGGTCGTCTGGGGGCCGATTGGCCGCGCCTATGCGGGGGTCGAGGCCGAATATCGCGCCGCGATCGACCGGCAGGCGCGGGTCGCGGCCAAGGCGGTGCTGCTCAAATCCCCGGCCACGGATACCGGCGCAGCGGCAACGCCGGTCGATGCGCTGGTCCGCGACACGGCGGCCGAAATCGGCGTCACCCTTGACCGTAACGAAGCGCGCGGCGCCGACGGCGCAACCGTCGCCATCGCGGCGATCCGGTCGACTGCGCTGTTCCCCTGGCTCGACGGGCTGGAACGGCAGGGGCTGATCATCGATCAATTGACGGTCACTGCCGCGCCCGACCGGACGCTGGCGGTGGTCGCTGACTTGCGCCGCGGGCGATGAAGCGGTGGGGGATCGCGGCGCTGGCGGCGGCGGGGCTGGCGGTCGCTTTGGCGCTCGTCCCGATGCGCGTCGCGGTCGACATGGCGGCAGGGGACGGCGGCCTTTCGGCGCGCGATGTGCGCGGGTCAATCTGGTCGGGACAGATTGACGGCGCGGCGCGCGGCGAATTGGTCCTGGGCAACCTCGATGCCGGACTGGCGCTGCTGCCGCTGTTTACCGGGCGCGCGGCGCTCGACTTTCGTCAGCGCGATCTGGCCGATGGCACAGCGCTGGCTGGCACGCTCTATCGCGACCTGGGCGGCGGCACGGGGGTGCAGGCGCTGAGCGGCGGGATCGACGGCGGCGCGCTCGACAGTGCGCTGCCCATCAGCCGGACCAGCTTCACCGACGTCACAGTCGGCTTCGACGGTGCGGGCCGTTGCTTGGTCGCCCACGGCGAGGTGCAAGTCAGCCTGGGCGCGTCGATCGCCGGGCTCAACCTGACCCGCGGACTGGCGGGTCCGGTCAGCTGCGACGGCGCACGGGCGCGGGTGGCGCTGCGCGGCCAATCGGACATGGAACAGGCCGATGTCGCCTTTTCGTCCGATGGCCAATATCGGGTTCAGGTCGTGGTCGAAACCGGCGGCGATGTGATCATGGGCGGGGCGCTGCGCCTCGGCGGGTTCCGCAGCCTCGCGCCGGGCCGCTATGCGTTGATCCGCACGGGGCAATTTTGAGCGATGGCCTGATTTGGGGCAGCGGCGGCGCGCTGATGGGCGCGATCATCGGCAGTTTTCTGGGCGCGCTGTGTCTGCGCTGGCCGCGCGGTGACAGCGTGGCGCGGGGCCGATCGCACTGCGACGCCTGCGGTGCGGGAATTGCCGCCCATGACCTGATCCCGATTGTCAGTTTCATCGTGCGGCGCGGACGGTGCCGGATGTGCGGGGAAGCCATTGATCATACCCATTTGTGGATCGAACTGGGCGCGGCAATGATAGGTGGCATGGCGTTTTCGCTGTTCCCGCCGCAACAGGCCGCCGCCATCGCGCTGCTGGGCTGGCTGTTGCTGGTGCTGGCATGGTTTGACGCGCGCCATTTTTGGCTGCCCGACCCGCTTGTCGGGGGGCTGGCGGCGGCGGGGTTGCTGCTGGGCGATATGGTCAGCGGTGCGGCGCTGGTCGACCGGCTGGCGGGTGCGTTCGCGGGCGGGCTGTCGCTGGCGCTGATCGCGGCGCTGTATCGGCGCGCGCGCGGCCGCGACGGACTGGGCGGCGGTGACCCCAAATTGTTCGCGGCACTTGGCTGCTGGCTTGGCTGGGCGATGCTGCCGCCCCTGCTGCTGATCGCGAGCGTGCTGGGGCTGGGCTGGGCAACGGTTCAAATGCTGCGCGGCGGCACCCTGACGGCAACCGCGCGGCTGCCGCTGGGCACGTTGCTGGCGGCGGCGGTGCCGCTGACGCTGATCCTGTGGCCGCGCCTTATCAGCGGATCGTGACGGTGACCGCGCGGCGGTTGGCGGCATAGGCTTCCTCGGTTGACGCCGGATTTGCCGGGCGTTCCTTGCCATAGCTGATCGTGTCGATCCGCGCCGGATCAACCCCCAGCGAGGCGAGGTAATTGCGCGCGGCGTTGGCGCGGCGCGCGCCGAGCGCGAGGTTGTAATCGCGCGTGCCGCGTTCGTCGGCATGCCCTTCGATCATCACGCGGGTCGCCGGATAGCGCCGCAGCCACGACGCCTGACTTTGCAACGTCGCCATGTCTTCGGTGTCGATATTATATTGGTCAAAGCCGAAATAGATGCGGTCCGACGCGGTGTTGGCGATGAAATCTTCCTGGCTGCCCGGCGCGAACGCGCCGCCGTTGCCGCCGGTGTCGCCCATCGACCCGCCCGAACCCATCGGCGGATCGGGCAGATCCTTCGGCGGCTTTTTCGAACAGGCGCCCAGCGCGATCATGGCCGTGGCCACAAGGATGGCAGTGCTCTTTTTGAAGGTCATGATGCGTGTCCTTTTTCGGTCGGGCCGACTCTGTGTTTGGGCAGTCCGCAATTAACCCATTTTGAACCGTCCGGCGCAAGCCGGAATCGTTGAAAAGCAAGTAAAATTGCATCGTATTGGGACGTTTGGCGCACGTTCAGGGCAGGATCGGCCCCCAACTGGGGTCCGAACCGTCCTGCGGCGTTTGCAAGCGGCGCATGTTCACCCCGGTCAGGTCGACCTGCCACAGGCTGGATTTGCCGTCGCGGCCCGGCGATGTGCGGAAAAATTGCAGCACGCGGCCGTTGGGCGACCATGTCGGCGCTTCGTCCTGCCAGTCGTTGGTCAGCAATCGCTCGCCGCCGCCGCTGGGCGTCATCACACCCACGCGGAATTCGCCGCCGCCCATGCGGGTAAAGGCGATCAGGTCGCCGCGCGGTGACCATTCGGGCGTGGCATAGCGCCCGCCGGCAAAGGTGATGCGGCGCTGGTCCGACCCATCGGCATTCATGACATAGATTTGCTGGCTGCCCGAACGGTCGCTTTCGAACACGATCTTGCTGCCGTCGGGCGAAAAACTGCCGCCGACATCGATGCCGGGTCCGTCGGTCAGCCGGCGCGGTGTGCCGCCCTCGGCCGCGATCCGGTAAATGTCGGCGTTGCCCGCGACCGCCATCGAATAGAGGATGTGGCGGCCATCGGGCGACCAGCGTGGCGCAAATGTCGCGTTGCCGCTTTCGGTGACCAGCCGCTGTTTGCCGGTGGTCACGTCGTAAACAAAGACGCGGACGCGGTCGTTCAAATAGCTGACATAGACGATCTGTTTGTAATCGGGCGAAAAGCGCGGGGACAGCGCCAGCGCCTGGCCGTTGGTGATGAACCGGTGGTTGCCGCCGTCCGAATCCATGATCGCCAGCCGCTTGATCCGGTTCCCCTTGGGACCGCTTTCGGCGATATAGGCGACGCGGCTGTCAAAGAAGGGCGCTTCGCCCGACAGCCGCGAATAAATGGCGTCGGCACATTTGTGCGCGGCGCGGCGCCATTCGGCGGGCTGGATGACAAAGCCCTGCCGCACCAGTTCGCTTTTCAGCGCGACGTCGTACAGATAGCATCCGACCGTCAGGCTGCCGTCGGGATTGGCGCGCACGAAACCCTGCACCAGATTTTCGGCGTTCATCGCGCTCCATTCGCCAAAGCCCGGCGCCGTGACTTCCTTCATCGTGATCGCGCGGATGCCCGATGGCCCTTTGGGTTCATACAGCCCGCTGCGTTCCAGATTGGCGCTGATCACCTCGGCCAATTTGCGGCCCAGTTCGGTGGTGGTCCCGGCGGCAGTCGCCGCGCTTTCGGGCGTGGCGAGCGCGGGGATGGCAACGATGGTCCTGTCCTGCGCCGACAATGTCCCTTCGATTGTTTCGCGCGGTTCGGTGGGCGCGGCGGGGGATGGTGCGCCCTGCGCCAGCACCGGCGGCGCGCCCGCCAGCAAGCTGCCAATCGCCAGAAAAAGGCCCATTTGCCGCATCATGCCCATCGTCACCTCTTGATAAAATCGAGCGTGTAATTCTGCCAGAAACTGTAATTTTCGACTGGCAAATCAAAGGGCGCGGCCAGCTCGACGGCCTTCTTTGCACAATCCTGGTGGCGCTGCACCTGAAACCGGTTGCTGTCGTTCTGGCCGCTGGTGGTCACGCCGGTAAAGCCGATCAGCGCGCCGCTCTCGCTCAGTTTGAAGCGCACCACGGTTTTCAGCTGGTCGATGTCGACACCGCTGATCTTGCACGCGTTCCAGCGCGGTGCAATTTTGGCCTTGATGCTCACGTCGATCGATTTCTTGACCTCCGCCGCGACCTGCGCGGCGGGGGCGCCCTTGGCGGCGGGGGCCTTGACCGGCTCCTTGCCCAGCCCGCTGGTAATGCCGTCGAGCCGCCCGGTCGGACGCGGCGATCCGGTCTTGGGCGGCGATTTGACCGGCGACTTTGGCGCGGCTCCCTTGGGCGCGGCCTTTGGCGGGATCAGCTTGGGCGGCGCTTTCTTGACCGGGACCGGCCGTGTCGCTTCGGGCAATTTCCTGACCGGCGCGGGCACCGGTGCGGGCGGGGCCTTCACCGGCGGCAATGGTTCGGGCGGCAGCACATCGTCGGGCGCGTCGCTTTCGTCGCCCAGCCGCGGCGGCGGCGGCGCCTCGCTGATTTCGGGCGCGGTCGAAACCGGTGCGGCTTCGGCGATCAGGTCGACCTCCATCGGCGGGTTTTTCAGCTTGAGCGGGTCGGGCGCGATGACGATGGTGGATAACAGCACGAACAACAG
>JBEGPL010000136.1:0-12077 GCA_041181445.1 Pseudomonadota bacterium | reverse complement strand
ATCGATATAGGCGACGGGCAGGCGGCGATCTTCAAGATGGAATCGCACAACCACCCGAGCTACATCGAGCCGTATCAGGGCGCGGCGACCGGCGTCGGCGGCATTTTGCGCGACGTGTTCACCATGGGCGCGCGGCCGGTGGCGAACCTCAACGCGCTGCGTTTCGGACGACCCGACCACCCGAAAATGAAGCATCTGATTTCGGGCGTGGTGCGCGGCATTGGCGGCTATGGCAATTGCGTCGGGGTGCCCACGGTGGGCGGCGAGGTCAATTTCCACCCGGCCTATGATGGCAACATCCTTGTCAACGCGATGACCGTGGGGATCGCCGATCAGGACAGGATTTTTTACTCCGCCGCGACCGGCGTCGGCAACCCGATCGTCTATGTCGGCAGCAAGACGGGGCGCGACGGCATCCATGGCGCGACGATGGCGAGCGCCGATTTTGGTGACGACAGCGACGAAAAACGCCCGACCGTGCAGGTCGGCGATCCGTTCACCGAAAAATTGCTGATCGAGGCGTGCCTGGAACTGATGGCGTCCGACGCGATTGTGGCCATTCAGGATATGGGGGCGGCGGGGCTGACCAGCAGCAGCGTCGAAATGGCGACCAACGGCAAGGCCGGGATCATCCTGAACATGGACAAGGTGCCGTGCCGCGAAGACGGCATGACCCCGTATGAAATGATGCTGTCCGAAAGCCAGGAACGCATGCTGATGGTGCTCAAACCCGGCCGCGAGGATTTTGCAAAAGCAATTTTCGACAAATGGGAACTCGACTTTGCGGTCATCGGCGAAGTCACCGAAGCCGGGCCGGATGGCGGCCATATGGTGCTGACGTTCGGGGGTGAGGTCGTGTGCGACATCCCGCTTGGTCCGCTCGCCGAAGACGCGCCGCTGTATGACCGGCCCGCGGCGACGCGCGACGAATATCGCGCCTGGACCAGGATCGCGCCGTTGGGCGACATGCCCGAAAGCACCGACATCGGCGCCGATCTGCGCACATTGATGGCGTGCCCCGACATCGCGTCGCGCCGCTGGATCTGGGAACAATATGACAGCCAGGTCGGCGGCGACACGGCGCAGCTTTCGGGCGGTGACGCCGCCGTGGTGCGCATCCACGGCACCAACCGCGCGCTGGCAATGACCACCGACTGCACCCCGCGCTATTGCTATGCCGACCCCTATGAAGGCGGCAAGCAGGCGGTGGCGGAAACATATCGCAACATCAGCGCGGTCGGCGCGACACCGCTCGCGATCACCAACTGCCTCAACTTCGCCAACCCGCAGCGCCCCCAAATCATGGCGCAGATTGTCGGATGTCTGGACGGCATGGCCGACGCGTGCCGCGCGCTCGATTACCCGATCGTGTCGGGCAACGTCAGCCTGTATAACGAAAGCAAGGCGACCGGCGGCGGCAGCGCGATTTTGCCGACGCCCGCAATCGGCGGTGTCGGCGTGCTCGAAGATGTCGGCAAGATGGCGACGATTGCGTTCAAGGCGGACGGGGAAACGCTGATACTGCTCGGCCATTCAACCGGCCATGTTGGCCAGTCGCTGTGGTTGCGAGAAGTTTTTGGCCGCGAAGACGGCGACGCACCCGCCGTCGATCTTGACGTCGAGCGGCGACTTGGCGGGCTGATCCGCAGCTTGATCGACACGCGCGTCGTCAGTGCGGTGCACGATGTGTCCGACGGCGGCGCGCTGGTCGCCATCGCCGAAATGGCACTGGCGGGCGGCATCGGCGCGGCGTTGACCCTGCCCAATGTTGCCAACCCCGCTGCGATATTGTTTGGCGAGGATCAGGGGCGCATTCTGGTCACGACGCGCGATCCAGCGGCGGTGACGGCGGCGGCCAACGCGGCGAACCTGTTTGCGGCACCAGTGGGCACGACCGGCGGCGATGCCATTGCGGGGCCGGGCTTCGCGGTTCCCCTCACCGACCTGCGCGCCGCGCATGAAGGCTTTTTCCCGGCGTTGATGGAGGGGTAGAGGGAGCGCAGTTCGCACCCCACCTTTTACTTCGTCATGCTGAAAAAGTGGCTAGGCGGCCTTTGCCAGCTCCGGCGCGGCACCAACGCTTGCCGCCGACGCCGCTTTCTTTTCACCCAGCAGGTCAAAGGGATCTATCCCGTGCGCGCGCAGCGCCGCGTGCGCGGCATGATAGGCCGCCGGTTCGCCGATGTTCAGCCGCGCCCGCGCCGCATCCAGCGGTTCGGCGAGCAGCGCGGCAATGTCCTGATGCACGATGTTTGTCGCCGCGCGGCCCAGCGCCTGTGCCTCGCGCACGGCGGCATAGACGCGCACATCGGCGGGCACGCGTTTCTGCATCACCCGCGCCCCGGCCCAGGCGATGAACAATATCCCCCACGTCGGATTCAGCCCGTACGAAAAAGCGAGCACGCACTGTTCGCCCAGCGCGTCGCGGCCATAGCCCGACAAGATGTGGAACAGGTCGTGCGTGTCGCGCAGCCGGTTGCCAAAGCGTTCGAGCTGATCATCAAAGCGCGCATCGCCGCCGCGGAACTTTTCGGATTCGGCAACCAGCCCCGCCGCCGACAGCCCTTCGCGCGCCATGAACGCGACATAGGCCGCACCGACACTGTCCGCAGGCAGCGCGTTCAGCCGCGCATGATCGTCGAGCAGGTCGGGCAGGTGGGTATTGGTCGCGATCGCATCGCGCCCCGCCGGGGTCGCAAAAAAACGGCGGGTGTGATCTTCGTAGCGGCGGTCGCGCAGCGCTTCGATAATGTGGAACACCTGTTCGGTGTCTTCCTTGTCGGCGATCAGTTTGCGAAAATGCCGCCACGCTTTGAGCGGACGCATGCCGCCGACGACGCGGTCGGGGTGGGCAAAGATCAGGTCGGTCATTTTCGTTTATCCTGCGCGTTGTCATTCCGACTTACCTACACAAGTGTTAATAGTGCGTTTGCGGCCGCTGTTCAAGCGCCAATTTGCGGGTGCGGATTTGCAGCGAGGCCGCCGCCACGTTAGGCAGGGGCCATGACCGACATTCCAACCATCCCCTATCCGCCGCGCACCGCGATGACCGATGCCGAACGCATCGCCGCCGCGCACGCCTTTGCCGACGATATGGCGACGCGCCGCACGTGCCGCAACTTTGTCGACACGCCGGTGCCGCGCGCGGTGATCGAGGCCGCAATCGCCGCCGCCGGGACCGCGCCCAGCGGCGCCAATCATCAGCCGTGGCATTTCGCCGTGATCGGCGCGCCCGACGCCAAGCGCCGCATCCGCGCCGCCGCCGAGGTGGAGGAGCGCGAATTTTACGCCAGCAAGGCGGGGGCCGAATGGCTGGACGCGCTCGCCCCGCTCGGCACCGATGCCGACAAGGCGTTTCTGGAGGTCGCCCCCTGGCTGATCGTCGTGTTCGGCCAGCGGCGCGGCGGCATCGCGCCCGGTGACAAGCGCCAGAATTATTATGTCACCGAAAGCGTCGGCATCGCGTGCGGGCTGTTGCTGGCGGCGTTGCACCGCGCGGGGGTGGCGACGCTGACCCACACGCCCTCGCCCATGGGGTTCCTGCGCGAACTTTGCGGGCGCGACAAGGATGAGAAAGCGGCGATGATCATCGTTGTCGGACACCCGGCGCCGGACGCCACCGTGCCGGTCCACGCGACGCGCAAAAAGCCGCTCGACCAGATCACATCTTGGCTGTAGTATGCCGGTGATACAGTCGGGAGAAGTGATGATGGAAAATGATGCGACGAACCGGCTGGTGACGCTCGATGCGCTGCGCGGTTTTGCCGTGATGGGCATTTTGGCGATGAATATCGTTGCCTTTGCGATGCCCGAATGGGCCTATATCTCGCCCAGTGGCTATGGTCCGCTCGGGACGTCGGAAATCATCAGCTGGGCGGCAAGTTTCCTGATTTTCGATGGCAAGATGCGCGGGCTGTTCTCGATCCTGTTCGGGGCCAGCCTTTTGCTGATCACTGACCGCGCCGAAGCCAAGGGCGAGAGCGCGGCGGGCGTCCATTTCCGCCGCATGGCGTGGCTGGCGCTGTTCGGCCTCGCCCATTTCTTTTTCATCTGGTTCGGCGACATCCTGTTCCTCTATGCGTCGGTCGGTTGCATCGCGTTCCTGTTCCGCAAATGGCAGCCGCGCCGGCTGATCAAGTGGGCGCTGATCCTGTTTGCGGGCGGGACGCTGATCTGGGGCGGCATTTATGCCAGCGCACTGGTGTTCGTGACCCAGGGCGAAGCCCCCGGCGCATCGGCTGAAATGGTCAAAGGCGCAAAGGATGTCCGGGCGCAATTTGCCAAGATTGAACAGCAAAGCCTGAAAGAAGTCACGCAGCATCGGCAAGGCTTTGTCGCCATTGCGCGCGAAAAACTGACCAATCGCGCATCGGCGCCGTTCATGGGCGTGGTCCAGTCGTTGCTTGAGACCCTGCCGCTGATGATGCTGGGCATGGCGATGTTCCGCAACGGATTCCTGACGGGTGAATGGGAAGGCGCGCGCTATCGCAAATGGATCTGGCGGTTGCTGCCCGGCGGGATCATCCTCACCGGCCTGTGCGCATGGGTCCAATATGCAACCAATTTTGACAAATTGGTGACGATCAACGCGTTTCTGGCGTGGGCGGGGCCGGGGCGGTTGATGATGACCATCGCCTATGCCGCCATGCTGGTGCTGCTCGTCCGGCGGCTGGCGGGGACCGAATTGCTCGCGCGCGTCACCGCGACCGGGCGCGCGGCCTTTACCAATTATCTGGGCACCAGCATCGCGATGACGTTCATCTTTTATGGCTGGGGGCTCGGCTATTTCGGCTATGTTTCCCGCGCGTCGCTCTATCTGTTCGTGCTCGGCGCGTGGGCGGTGATGCTGTTATGGTCAAAGCCGTGGCTTGAGCGCTTCCATTATGGGCCGTTCGAATGGGTGTGGCGCAGCCTGGCGCGCGGCACGATGCAACCGATGCGGCGCTGACGCCGGCCAGCACTCTTTTTCGGCGTCAGAGCCCAAGGCCACCGGCGGCGCGGCCGAAACCGCTGACCGGACGGCGTTGCACCAACGGGTTGGATTCGCGTTCGAGCGCGTCGAGTGTCGCCTCGAACAAGGGGCGCAGCTTGACCACTTTTGGCAGATATTCGTCGGGCGACAGCTGGCGTTCGACGCATTGGCGCGCGAACACCTCAATCTCTTCGGCGAGCATCGCCAGTTTTTCCGCACCGAACTGCCGCGCTTCGCCTTTCAGCGTGTGCGCCGGAATGACCAGCCCGATCGCGCTGGCATCGCGCATCGCCGCCTCGATCGCGGCGACCGATTTGGTCCCGTCTTCGCGGAAATAGCCGAGGATACGCACGAACGACGCGCCCAGTTGCGCGCGGATTGCCCGATATTCGGTCCATTCAATCAGTTCAACTTGGTCGGCCATCGCTGGTCCCGGCGCTCCCGTTCGGTCGTCAAACCGCCGGTCTAGCCGCGAAGGCGTAACGAAAGCGTTTACATCGACAGGTGCAGGACCGTCGCCGCCGCGCTGTCCGCCTCCGCCATCACGTGCCAGCCGCGCTGTGCGGCGAGCGACCGCACTTCATCTTCGGCTTTGGGATCGTCGGCGATCAAGGTGACGCGGGGGTGGCTGCGCATCGCCTTGGCGGCCTGCAACGCCGGCCACGGACAGCGCATTCCGCGCGCGTCGACGGTTACGCCGCCGGCCGGGGCCGCGTCATTCGTCAAAAGGATTGCGCGAATTGCGGAAATTGAGGCGGATCGGCACGCCGTCGAACCCCAGTTCACGGCGCAGCCCATTGGTCAAATAGCGGCGATAACTGTCGGGCAGCATGTCCAGCCGGTTGCCGAAAATGACAAAGGTCGGCGGGCGCGTGCGCGCCTGTGTCATATAACGCAGCTTGATCCGTTTGCCCTTGGGCGCGGGTGGCGGGTTGACCTCCAGCGCGCGTTCGAACCAGCGGTTGAGCACCGCCGTGCCCATCCGCTTTGACCACACGTCGCGCATGTCGAACGCGGCTTTCAGCAGCGTGTCGATGCCCTTGCCGGTCGCCCCCGACACGGTGATGATCGGCACGCCCTTGACCTGGCTCAGCCCGTCGTCGAGCGCGGCGCGCACGCCGTTGAACAGGCTGCTGGGATTTTCGGCGACGTCCCATTTGTTGAGCGCGATGATCAGCGCGCGGCCTTCCTGCAGCACCTTGTCGGCGATGCGCAGGTCCTGTGCCTCCAGCCCCAGCGTCGAATCGAGGAGCAGCACGACGACTTCGGCAAAATCGACCGCGTGCAGCGCGTCGGCGACCGACAGTTTCTCCAGCTTGTCCTGCACCTTGGCGCGCTTGCGCATGCCCGCCGTGTCGAACAGGAAAATCGGGCGCGACACCTCGCCGTCTTCCCACGTCCATTCGACGCGGATCGAATCGCGGGTGATCCCTGCCTCCGGCCCGGTAATCAGCCGGTCTTCGCCGATGATGCGGTTGATCAGCGTCGATTTGCCCGCGTTGGGGCGGCCGACAATCGCCAGCTTGAGCGGGCCGTCGGGCGCTTCGTCTTCAAAATCTTCGTCGTCAGGATCATCGCCTTCGGACCCGTTGTCGGCAGCGTCGGCGCGCGCGCGCGGAACGACGACGTCCGCCGCGACCGCCGCATCGTCGCCTTCGGGTTCGCAATAGGGGCGCAGCGCATCGAACAGGTCGACCACGCCCTCGCCATGTTCGGCGCTGATCGGAATCGGCGTGCCCAGCCCCAGGGCAAAGGCCTCGTTCGTCCCCGCCTCGCCCTGGCGGCCTTCGGCCTTGTTGGCGAGCAGCACGACCGGCGTCGCCGACCCGCGCAGCCAGCGGCCGATTTCCTCGTCCAGCGGCGTCAGCCCGGCGCGCGCGTCAATCATGAACAGCGCAACGTCGGCCCCGCGCACCGCCTTTTCGGTCTGCGCGCGCATCCGGCCGGGCAGGCTGGCGGGGTCTTCTTCCTCGAAACCCGCGGTGTCGACGATCAGGAATTCCAATCCGAGCAGATTGGCGTCGCCCTCGCGCCGGTCGCGGGTCACCCCGGGCTGGTCGTCGACCAGCGCCAGTCGCTTGCCAACCAGCCGGTTGAACAAGGTTGATTTGCCGACATTGGGGCGGCCGATGATCGCCACCGTCGGCATATGCGCTGCCATCAGATGATCCTGTCAGGTCCGGGTCGCGGCATCATCGCCACGCGCTGATCCGGCCATCGTCGGTCAGCACATACAAGATGTTGTTGGCGACAATCGGCGACTGCGACGACGGTCCCGACAATTTCTGGGTCGCCAGCACCGCCCCGTCCTCGGGCGACAGCTCAACCAATTGGCCCTCGCTGTTCACCGCGATCAGCCGTCCGCCGGCCAGCAGCGGCCCGGTCCAGCGGATCGGATCCTTTTTCTTTTTCTCGACGCGGAACCGCTGCAACTGCGCGATCCATTTGATCTTGCCGTTCGCGCGCGACGCGCACAACAGCCGCGCGTCGTCGGTCATCACGAACACCCATTCGCCCGCGACCCACGGCGTCGAAATGCCGGCGATGGAGATTTCCCACAGACGCTGGCCGGTGACCAGTTCGTACGACGCCATGCGCCCGCCCTGACCCAGCGCAAACACGCGGCCACGGTCGATGACCGGGTCGGCATCGACGTCGGTCAGCGTTGACACCGACAGCGCGATGCTGGTCCGCGCCAGCGCGTCGTCCCACAGGTTGCGGCCGTTTTCATAACGATAGGCCTGGACCTCGCCCGACGAGAACCCCGCGACGATGGTCCCCTGACCGGCGGCAGGCGAGCCCGCGCCAAAGACGCTGCCCGCCTCCAGCGACGCCGATTCCTGCCATTGCACCGTGCCATCCGCCGCGTTCAGCGCAAAAATCTGGTTGTCCTGACCAATCACGAACACCGACCCGAACGCGATCGTCGGCGCGCCGCGCAGCGGCCCCGCCGGGCGCACTTTCCAGATCGCCGCGCCGTCGGCGGCGTTCAGCGCGACGACGTCGCCGACGCCGCTGGTCGCATAAACCACCGCGCCGTCAGCGCTGACACCGCCGCCAAACAACGACGGTTTGAAATCCTTGCCCGTGCTGCCGATGGCCGCCGACCAGAGCGGCGCGCCGGTGTCGGCGGCGAACGCCTTGACCACCGCATCGGTGTCGATCACATACAGCCGGTTGCCGTCGACGACCGGCGACGAGGCCAGCCTTTGCTTGCTGGAATTGCCCGCAATCGACGCCGTCCACAGCGGGCTGCGCGCCGTGCCGAGCGCGACATGGTTCATCATCTTGGACGCATTGCCGCCCGATTGCGACCAATTGGCATTGACCGTGGCGGGCGGCAGGATCAGCGTCTGGGCCGCCGTTGCCTCGTCAATCTTGACGCTGGCGTCGTTCGACAGGATCGACACGCGATTGCCGACGGTGGGCGTTTTGGGCCCGCCTTTGCCGCCGATCACCCCGCACGCCGACAGCGTCAGCGCCGCCGCGACCAGCGCCAGTCCGGTCCGTCCGCGCCGCGACACGCGCATCATTGTCGTCACCGATTTCAAATCAACCACCCTTGGCCTCCGTCTTTTTGATCGTCGTTGCAGGCGTTTCGGTGACCGCGTCGACGCCCAGCATACCTGCCATCTGTTTGGCGCGCGACACCAGCGACGGCGGTGCATCCTCCATCCGCGCGATGCGGCCATAGAGCGCCCCGGCTTCTTTCAACTGTCCGGCGCGGTAATGCGCGGCGGCGGCCAGTTCGGCGGCGCTCGGGAACCATCCCGACACCGGATCCTTGCGGTCGATGATCGGTTGCATCCGCGCCACCACCAGTTCGGGTTTCAACGTGTCAAACTCGATCGCGGTCTGACGGATCAGCGCGTGATCGCGCAGCGCCTGGTCGACACCGTCATCGGCCACAATCTGTGCGAGCAGCGCCGCGGCGCCCTTGCCATCGCCCGCGGTCAGCTTGACATTCGCCTGTTGCAGCCGGGCCGCCGCGCGATAGGCATCGCCGCCATTTTGTTCGAGATCGGTCAGGATTTTGGCCGCACCGGCGGCATCCGACGGGCCTTTTTTCAGCGCCTCGACCAGTTTCTCGGCATCTTCGCCCGCCGCCGCGCGTTGTTGATTCTGCCAGAACAGCAAGCCGCCGAACGCCAGCAGCGCCGCGATGACGGCGACGACGATCCAGCGGCCATAGCGCTTCCACACCGATTCCAGCGTGTCGCGGCGGACAGCTTCATCGACTTCCTGCAACAGGGCGGCATTGGACGGGGGCGTCGACGCCAATTCTTCCTCCTCAAACTCGGTTGGCGGGTGACCGCCGTGGTTGGTGGCACCCATAGCGACGGCCCTGCCAAAGGCCAAGCCTTTCGCACCACCCGCCGAAAGCGTCGCGGACGTTGCCGATCAGACCTTATAGAGTTGATCGTTGGTCGGAAATGAACGGTTCCTGACTTCGCCGGCATAACGGCCAACGGCGTTGCTGATCACACTTGCCATATCTTCATAGCGTTTGACGAATTTGGGCGTGCGTTCGAACTGGCCCAGCATGTCTTCGGTCACCAGCACCTGACCATCGCACTGCGCCGACGCGCCGATGCCGATGGTCGGACAGGCAACTTTGGCGGTGATTTCGATCGCGATCGGCTCCAGCACACCCTCGATCACCATCGAGAACGCCCCCGCCTGCGCCACCGCGACGGCGTCATCGACAATTGTCATGGCTTCCTCGGCGCTTTTGCCGCGCACCCCATAACCGCCGAGGATATTCACCGCCTGCGGCGTCAGCCCGACATGGCCCATCACCGGAATGCCGCGCTGGGTCAGAAATTCGATGGTCGGCGCGATCACCCGGCCGCCCTCCAACTTGACCCCCGCTGCACCGGTTTCTTTCAGCAGGCGGGCGGCGTTGTGGAACGCCTGTTCGGGCGAGGCTTCGTAACTGCCGAACGGCATGTCGACGATGACGGCGGCGTGGTAACTGCCGCGCACCACTGCCGCGCCGTGCAATGCCATCATTTCCATCGTCACCGCCACCGTGTGCGGCAGGCCGTAAATGACCTGCCCCAGCGAATCGCCGACCAGCAGCATGTCGCAATGCGGGTCGAGCAATTGCGCCATCCGCACGGTGTATGCGGTCAGCATGACCAGCGGTTCGCCGCCCTTGCGCTGGCGGATGCGCGGCACGGTCAGCCGCTTCATCGGGCTGGGCGTCGGATTGGCGCGGCTGGTCGACGTGTCGAAGGTGAGCGTTTTGGAGGTCGTGGACATGGGGGCGGGCCTTACCAGAGAGTGCGGACGGGGTAACGGCGAATCGTCGCGTCGGATGCGACCAATTCGAGATCTTGGTGCAGCGCCTGCGCAATCAGCATGCGATCAAACGGATCGGTATGAAGAGGCGGAAGGCTCTCTGCATAGTCGTGGATCGCATATGGCAGGTCGAGGCGTTCATGCGGCAAGGACGCGACCAGAAGATCGAACGCGACAGGGAGTTGATCGGGGTATTTCAATCGCTTCTGGCCATATTCCCACGCAGACACGACCGAAACGAACAGGATGTCATCGCCGCCCGCAATCCGGTCCGCCGCGCGCTTGGACACGCGCGGATCGCCGCTGTGAAGCCATATCAACACGTTGGTGTCAATCAACAGCCCCAAAGCTATGCCCCGATGTCCTTGCCGAAATCGTCGAGGTCGTCATCGCTAAATGCCGGGGTCAGGAACAAGTCGCCGGCCTGCGGTCCGAGTCGGCCCTTGCCGCTGCCGATCCAGGCTTTGATTTTTTCGGCGCGCGCGGCTGCGGACCGCGCCGCCTCATCGGCCATTGCGTCGGCAATCCCGACCAGCCGCGCCACCGGCTTGCCCGCTTTTGACAGGACAACATCCTCACCGCGCAGCGACGCAGCGATCAATTCGGACAGCCGGGTTTTGGCTTCGCCAATGTTGACACGGATTCCCATAGCTTGGCCAACCTAGCTTGGCCAAGCAGGTGCGTCAACGCGGCCTGCCGGTTCATGTTACTCGAGCTTGACTCAATGTTAAAAAGATATAACATTGAGTGCGAATCAACTAACATGGAGTTTGCAAATGTCGTTTCGTGAAAAAACCCATTGGGCTGCGCTTGCCGGTTTGCTGCTTGGCTTTGGCTGGTATTTCCTCACCTACCCTTGGTCGATTGTCGGCACCCCGGCGGGGGTGATGGCGGTCGCCGGGATGCTGGTCCCGGTGACGATCATCATCATTGCGGTCATGGCAGCGACCGCGGCCTTCTTTGCCATCCGCGCGCCAAAGGAGGCGAATCTGAAGGAGGATGAACGCGAACGCACCATCCACATTCGCGGCACGCATGCAGCCTATTATCCGCTGGTGCTGGGCGTGTGGGCCAACATCATCGCCATTTTCTATCGGCTGAGCGCCGGTGAGCATCTCAACTTGCTGCTGGCCACGGTCGTCACCGCCGAACTGGTGCGCGTCGGATCGCAGCTTTATTTTTATCGACGGGGGTATTGACCCATGGCGCGCCTCCCCTTTGGCAATGACATCCGCACGCTGCGCTTTCTGGCGGGCGAGATGACACAGGGCGACCTGGGCGAACGCGTCGGCGTGACGCGCCAGACCATCGCCGCAATCGAACAGGGCAAATATAGCCCCAGTCTGGAGGTCGCATTCCGCATCGCGCAGGTTTTTGGCAAACCGCTGGAGGATGTGTTCCGGTGGGAGGGTGATGGGGGGTGAGGGGGGGTGAGGGGCTTTCCGCTAACTTTCCGGTCGTTGGGATTGAGTTTTCAGCGCGCGAAAGCTGCCGTTCATTCGGCGAGGAGGTCAGTCGTCATCTTCTCGAACGATCCCATCGTCTGCGGGATCAGGTCGATCTTCTTGAACGGCGTCGCGAGAAAGTGCTCCACTATACCGTTGAATTGCTTCGGGTCGTCGTACGGAATCATGTGCGTCCTGTTCGGGAAGATAGCCAGCTGCGCGTTCGGCAGGCTCTTGTAGATCGTGACGATATGTTCGATCCGGACGAGGTCATGGTCGCTCGCCAGCACAAGCGTCGGCGCGGCAACCTTGGCAAGCATGGCAGGCGGAATGTCCGGTTCCTTTAGCATCATGCC
>JBEGPL010000135.1:0-5431 GCA_041181445.1 Pseudomonadota bacterium | reverse complement strand
TGTCGAAGTGAACGATTGGTGCGATGGCATCAAAAAAGGCGAGGGCGTCGCGCCCCGTGGCGCGCGCGATACTATCGGCCAGCGCCGCGCCCGTCAGCGGCCCGGTCGCGACGATCACTGGCCCTTCGGTCGGCAAGTCGGCAATGAGTTCGCGGACAATCTCGACATTGGGGTGCGCCGCCAGTGCCGCCGTGACGCCCGCCGCAAAGCCGTCGCGGTCGACCGCCAGCGCCGATCCGGCGGGCACGCGGGTGGCATCGGCGCAGCGCATGATCAGCGAACCCAGCGCGCGCATTTCGGCGTGGATCAGCCCGACAGCGTTGCTTGCCGCGTCGTCCGAGCGAAAGCTGTTCGAACAGACCAGCTCGGCCAGATCATCACCATGGTGCGCCGCGGTGCTGCCCCCGCCGCCGCGCATTTCAGACAGACGCACGCGCACCCCGCGCTGTGCGAGCTGCCACGCGGCTTCGCTCCCGGCCAGCCCGCCGCCGATGATGTGAACTTGGTGCGCCATATTGTCCGCGAAACTCCATGCTTGACCGCGCGGCCTTAACCCCGTTCAACGCACATAACCAGCGGGAGAAAATTATGGGCGTGCGGCAACATCCGATCATCTGGCTTGCGGCGCTCCTTGCCGGGGCGAGCTTTTTCGGCGCGGCTCTGGCGGGGCTGCACGGCCCGGCGATCATCGCGTGGAAGGGCGCGGGCGTGGCGTTGTTTGCGCTATGGGCGGCACGGCAAGCGGCTTCGCGCGACGGCTGGTGGATCGCGGCGGTCATGGCGCTGGGCGCGCTCGGCGACATTTTGCTCGAAACGCACGGGTTACGCATCGGTGGCACCGCGTTCGCGATCGGCCATCTGCTCGCCATCGCGCTGTATTTGCGCCACCGGCGGCCCGCGCTGACGCCGTCTCAGCGTGCACTGGGGTTGATTGTCGTACCCTTTGGCGCGCTCACCACCTTTGCGCTGGCACAGGGATCGCCCGGACTATGGCCGCATGTCGTCTATGGCACCATCGTGTCGGTCATGGCGGCGACCGCGTGGACCAGCCGCTTTCCGCGTTACCAGACCGGCATCGGCGCAATGATGTTCCTCGCCAGCGATCTGCTGATTTTTGCCAAAGCGGGCGGAGCGGTGCCTGCGCCGGTGACCCAGTGGCTGATCTGGCCGCTCTATTTCGGCGGACAGGCGCTGATCGTCCACGGTGTGGTGTCGACGTTGCGCGGAGGCGCGCAGCCCCATGCCGCACCGGTCACATGAGCTATTAGGCGACCGACCACCGGATCATGTCGCGCGACGTCGGGACGGACTCTTAAGCCTGTGCGCCGCGCCGAGGCAAAGGGTCCGGGGCGCTGACCCGCTTTGTCCGCGCTAAGTCAGTGGTGCAACGAAACGGCCCGCGAGCCAGCCAATGATTGCACCGCCGATGATCCCGTTCACCATGACCGGAACATATGCCTTGGTGATTATGGCGTCGGGTAAGCTGATGAGAAATCCGACTCCTGCGCCGACGATCCATGTCGGCAGTTGCATGTGAACCAACGGAATCAGGAAACCAATTGCAAAGCGGCTGAAGAATGCCCCTGCAAGCGCGGTGGGTTTGTCGGGGAATTGCATTGGTATCATGCTTGCGACGTTCAGCGCGCCAAACAAGACACCGGCAATCATGCCAAAAAGCAGCGGATTCATACTGCGCTCCTTTCGATGCTGTGGGATGCAACTTATATTATTTGTGAATGCGAAAAGGAAGTCTAACTGTGTGTCGTGCCGATGGCCACTTCGCGCCATCATTCGCACAAAGCCGGACTCATGTGGGGCGCCTGCACTATGCTTGCTCACACCGCTACCGGCGCTCGACCCCCACCACCGTATCCATCGGCAGCGCGCCGTAGACATGCGGGAACAGCGCGCCGCCGCGTGACACTTCCCATTTCACCGCAGCGCCCAGTGCATCCAAATTCACTTCGGCGATTACCAGCCCGGCTTGACCTGTGAAATGCTTGGCAAGCGTTTCAGCGAGCTGGTCGGCGGTTGACAGGTGGATATAGCCGTCCGCCAGGTCCGCCGGCGCACCGAGGAAAGTGCCGGCGCGCGCGAAGTCCGCCCACTGGTCGGCGGTCAATATCTTGAACGCGGTCGCGCTCATGCGTCGTCGCTGTCCCCGGGTGCGTCGTCAGGCGCATCGTCAGCCGCCGTGTCGGGCGATGCCGCTGCATCGGCAGCGATTATGTCGTCGGTATCCGCCGCCGTATCATCCTCACCCTCGACCTCGCTGTCTTCGATCAGGGCGACCGACACGACATGTTCGGCATCTTTGACGGCGAACAGTCTTACCCCCGCCGTCCCGCGACCCAGAACGCGCAGCGTTTCCAATGGCATGCGGATCAACTGTGCCTGGTCGGTGACGAGCATCAACTGGT
The DNA here is from genome assembly GCA_041181445.1 of Pseudomonadota bacterium. Lineage (GTDB taxonomy): Bacteria > Pseudomonadota > Alphaproteobacteria > Sphingomonadales > Sphingomonadaceae > Sphingopyxis. The sequence goes on along the minus strand of JBEGPL010000135.1, from coordinate 3,011 downwards.
CGCTCTTGGTCGCGGGGAAGCTGGCGACGACCGGGCCGTTGCGCTCGATATTGTCGATGTTGGTGATGCCCTGACCGCCGCGACCGGTGCGGCGATAGCCATAGGCCGATGATATTTTGCCGTAACCGTTGGCGCACACGGTCATGATGAATTGTTCGCGCGCCTCCATTTCGGCGATGCGTTCGGGCGACAATGTGGGTTCGAGCGCGGATTCATGGTCTTTTTCGGGCTTCCACGGCGCAAAGCGCAGATAATCCTCGCGCTCCTCGGGCGTGGTGCCGACGCGGTGCAGGATCGACAGCGATATCACTTCATCACCTTTGGCCAGCTTCATCGCGCGCACGCCGGTCGAATTGCGGCTCTGAAACTCGCGGATGTCGTCGGCGGCGAAGCGGATGGCCTTGCCCTCGCGGCTGGCGAGCAGCACATCGTCGCCCGCGTCGAGCAGCGCGACGCCGATCAGCCGGTCGTCGGCATCGTCGCCCTCAAATTTCATCGCGATCTTGCCGTTCGACGGCACATTGGCGAATGCGTCCATGCTGTTGCGGCGCGCATAGCCCTTGGCCGTCGCAAAAACGACGCTCAGCCCGCCCCACTCGCCTTCATCCTCGGGCAGGGGGAGCACGGTGGAGATTGTTTCGCCCTGCGCCAGCGGCAACAGGTTGATCATCGGCCGTCCGCGTGTCGCCGGGCCACCCTCTGGCAGGCGCCACACTTTCATGCGATAGACTTTGCCCACGGTCGAAAAGAACAGGACCGGCGTGTGCGTGCTGGTCACGAACAATTCGCTGACGACATCCTCATCCTTGGTCGCCATGCCCGCGCGGCCCTTGCCGCCGCGCCGCTGCGCGCGGAATGTGGCGAGCGGGGTGCGTTTGATATAACCGTCCATCGTCACGGTGACGACCATGTCCTCACGCTCGATCAGATCTTCGTCGTCGATGCCGTCAGCGGCGGCGGTAATTTCGGCCATGCGCGGCGTGGCGAATTCGGCGCGCACCGCGACCAGTTCGTCCTTCATCACCGCATAAAGCTTTTCGCGGCTGCCCAATATGCTCAGATATTCTTCAATTTCGACCGACAATCCTTTGAGTTCGCCGCCGATTTCGTCGCGGCCCAGCGCCGTCAGCCGGTGCAGGCGCAGTTCCAGGATCGCGCGGACCTGCGTTTCCGACAAGTGATAGACGCCGCCGTCGTCCATCTCGCCCTCGATGGCCTCGACCAACCGGATATAGGGTGCGATGTCGCCCACCGGCCAGCCCCGATCAAGCAGCGCGGCGCGCGCTTCGGCGGGGCTGCCCGACCCGCGGATGATGCGCACAACTTCGTCAAGGTTGCTGACCGCGACGACCAGACCCAGCAAGATATGGGCGCGGTCGCGCGCCTTGTTCAATTCAAATTTGCACCGCCGCGTGATCACCGTTTCGCGGAAATCGATAAAGGCTGACAATATGTCTTTCAGGCCCAGTGTTTCGGGCCGCCCGCCGCGAATCGCCAGCATGTTGGCGGGAAAACTGGATTGTGCCGGGGTGTGGCGCCACAATTGGTTGAGCACCACATCGGGCGTCGCGTCGCGTTTCAGGTCGATGACGATCCGCACGCCTTCGCGGTTGGATTCGTCGCGGATGTCGGACACGCCCTCGATCCGCTTGTCGCGCGCGGCTTCAGCAATTTTTTCGACCAGGCCCGATTTGCCGACCTGAAATGGGATCGCAGTCAGGACGATCGACCGGCGGTCGCCGCGGCCTTCCTCGACGTCGTGACGCGCGCGCATCATGATCGATCCCTTGCCGGTGGCATAGGCCAGCCGCGCGCCGCCCTGTCCCAATATCAGCGGACCGGTCGGGAAATCAGGGCCGGGGACAATCTGGATCAGTTCATCGAGCGTGATGGCGGGATTTTCGATCATCGCCAGACAGGCGGTGACCACTTCGCCCAGATTGTGCGGCGGGATGTTGGTTGCCATGCCGACCGCGATGCCGCCCGCGCCGTTGACCAGCAAATTGGGGAAACGCGCAGGCAGAACCTGTGGTTCTTCGCGGCTGGCGTCGTAATTCGGCTGGAAATCGACGGTATCTTTGTCGAGGTCGGCCAGCAGGGCCATCGCCGATTTGGCCAGCCGTGCCTCGGTATAGCGCATCGACGCCGGCGGGTCGGGGTCCATCGACCCGAAATTGCCCTGACCGTCGATCAGCGGCAGCCGCAGCGACCAATCCTGCGTCATCCGGGCGAGCGCGTCATAAATCGCGCTGTCGCCGTGCGGGTGATAATTGCCCATCACGTCGCCGACGATTTTCGCGGATTTCTTATACGCCTTGCCGGGGACAAAGCCGCCTTCCTGCGCCGCGAACAATATCCGCCGGTGCACCGGTTTCAGCCCGTCGCGCACGTCGGGCAGCGCGCGCGCCACGATGACGCTCATCGCATAATCGAGGTAGCTCGCCTTCATTTCGTCGACGATATTGATGCCTTCGACGCCCTGTTCGGGGGTCGGTTCGCGCGTAGGGTCGGTCAAGCTCGGGCCTTTGAATCAGCGTCCGTCGGACGGGTCTTTTTTCTAGCTGAGCGACGCGCAAAGCGCCAGCATTTAGCACTACAAAACCCGCATATTTCGGCCTTTTTGCAGGTAAAACTTGCCAACCGCGCATTTCGCCATGAAAGGGACGAAAGCGGGATAGAAAAACATGGCTTTGGTCGCATTAATCGGGGCAATCGAGACAGCTGCGGGGGACGATGGCGCGCCCATCGGGCTGCGCGCGCTGTTGCCGATCGCGGGGCAGGCGCTGATCGAGCGGCAGGCCGAACAATTGCGCGCGCAGGGCGTCGAACGCATTTTGGTGCAGGTCGCGGCGATCAGCGCCGACCTGACCGCCGCGTTCGACCGCATCGCGCGCGGCGGCGTGGCGATTGGTGCCGTGCGCCGCCCTGCGGATCTGGCCGGACTGGTCGGCGCCGACGACGAATTGATGCTGGTCGCCGACGGTCTGTTCGCCGGAGCGACGCTGTTCCGG
>JBEGPL010000134.1:0-5469 GCA_041181445.1 Pseudomonadota bacterium | reverse complement strand
AATATCGCTGCGTTGATTTCCGCGATGTGACCAGCGCCGCGATCGATAGCGGCCTTGAAGGTTCCTTGTGGAAAGCACCGTCGCTCGGCTGGGCGTTTAGCCTTATGGCAGGCATGTCGATCGGCATCGCCGAAGGCGCGCTGGACCGTTTTCTGGAGCGGAGCGAAGGGCGACCAATCCGTGGCACGAGCTACACCAACCAACGTGAAGCACCCCTCACGCATTTGATGCTGGCTGAGGTGCATTCCAAAATCCAATCGGCCAAGTTGATGTGCCGTGCCAATGCGGAAGAAACCGACCGGCTTGGCGCACTTAATGCCGCTGGCACGCCGGAAAGCGCGGATTATATGCAGAAGTTCAGTGCGCGGGTTCTGGCCGAGACTGCCTATGCGGCGAAATGGTGCGCAGAAGCCATCGAGCTGCTTCAGCGCAATAGCGGCGCGACGGCGATCATGAGCTTCGATCCCATCCAGCGGTCGTGGCGCGATGCCCGCGTGATCACCCTGCACGGCGCGCTCAATCTGGAGGCGCTGTCGGAGAATTACGGTCGGTTGATGGCGGGAATGCAACCGCATAATTTTGCCGGGATCACTACGCTTGACCGCTTTGCACCCGCTGTGCTCAAGGCAGCCTAACCTCATCATACGGAGACGATAATGACAACCGCCCGCCCCCGCCCCCGGCTCACCACAGGGCACTCCACGCTGTCTGCGCGCAATCTGGACTCCTTGAAAGCATTCTACTGCGACGTGCTTGGTTTTGAAGTGACCAACACTGGTCCAGTTCCAGGAGAGGGCGTCAACCAAGACCTCGTCTTTCTGAGCCAAGACCCTAATGCGCATCATCAAATCGCCATGGTCGGCGGAGCGATTACGGGCGATCATGATTTCGTGATGGTCGATCATCTGGCATTTCGCACTGGCTCGCTCGATGATTTGCGCATCATTCATGCGAACCTCCGCGAGGCAGGCATAAGCGAGATTTTGCAGATCGATCACGGCAATAGCTGGTCACTCTATTTCAACGATCCCGAGGGCAATGGAGTGGAGACCTATGTCGACACACCGTTCCACGTTGCCCAGCCCTACGCTGGGGAATGGGATATAAACGCGACCGACGAAGAGATTGAAGCAACGACGCGTGAAAATGCAAAGGGCGAGCCGGAATTCATGTTGATGAAGGACTGGTCTTCAAATTTTGCCAAGCGCATGGCCAACCGCTGAACATCCGTCGGCTGCAACTGGGGGGAGCAATGATTTGAGGCGCTGGCTTGTCCTGCTGGGTTGCTTTATCGGCATGGCCCTGTCGACGCCTGCGATCCTGATGCAACCGCTCGGTCTGTTCCTCAAATCGATGACTGCTGAGTTCGGCTGGTCGCGCACGACATTCTCCGGTGTCGTTGCCATGGCATCGCTCGCCAACATTATCATATTGCCGATTGCGGGTTATCTGGTTGACCGCTTCGGCCCCCGAAAAATCATTGCCGTGGGGGTCGTGCTGGGCTGCGCCAGCTATGCGGCGCTGTCACTTGCCAACTCCTATGCCCAATTGATCGTCTTGATCATGCTCGCAGTGGCAGCAGGCAACCTCGCCAGCTACCCCGCCTTCATGTCACTTGCGCAACGCTGGTTTGACAAGAGACTTGGCTTCGCGCTTGCGATTACCTCGACTGGTTTGGCAGTTGGCGTCGCGGTCTTCACTTTCTTGATTTCGCAAACCATCTTGCTGAGCGGATGGAGAGCAGCGTTCGTCACCGTTGGTGCAGTTGCTCTGGTGGCTGGCCTGCTCAATGTTCTTTTTCTGGTCCGCGATAATAACGGTAACACGGTGGGAGAAAGCAGAGCGGATGCAGCCGATGCAAACGCTGACAGCAGCGAAACACTCGGAGTGGCCCTCAAGACCAGTGATTTCTGGCTTTACACCGGCGCATTCACGTTCATTATTTTCGGGGTCGTTGGTTGCAATTTCCATCTTCCCGCACTGTTATCAGATCGAGGCGCATCGCCCGGCTTGATTGCTACGGTCGTGGCCGTGGGTGCAGCAGGGTCACTATTTGGTCGGTTAGTCACGGGAATATTGCTTGATCGCTACGCCGTCATGCGCGTGGCCAGTGTGTTTTTTGCAGGACAAGCTATCGGTTTCTTGCTGTTGCTGAGCGGACTGCAATGGGCCTTGCCAGCAAGCTTCCTGTTAGGCGCAGTGCAGGGAGCCGAGGTCGACGTGATGGGTTATGTTGTCGCCCGCCGTTTTGGCAGGTCCGCTTACGCCCGCATTTTCGGCACATGCTTTGGCATCACATTGGTGGGTGCTATGATCGGGCCGCTGGCGATGGCGAGAATTTTTGATCGCACCGGTTCCTACGATCTGGGCCTCATGCTGCTACCCGTCTTGCCGCTCGTGGCGCTCTTGTTGCTTTGGCGCGTGCGCCCGCTTCCGGTGTCCGCATGATGCAGGGCGAAAGCGGTATATCATTGAGTATCGATAACGGCGTCGCAACGATCCTTTTTGATCGCCAGAGCGCGCGTAACGCCATGCTGTACGCCACTTGGCGGGCGCTACCCGCCCTGATTGCAAAGGCCGAAGCGCACACCGGGGTTACTGTCATCGTCCTGCGCGGTGCGGGAGGGCATTTCGGCGCAGGCAACGATATTGCCGAATTTGGCCCGATGCGCAGCGATGCAGCACGCTGCCGGGCCTATGGCCAAGCCATGGCCGACGCCATGTTGGCGGTCGAGCACGCGACCAAGCCGGTTATCGCGGCGATACAAGGGAGCTGCTACGGCGCGTCGGTGGCGTTGATACTCGCGGCTGATTTTCGCGTTGCGGCGGCCAATGCGCGCTTTGCAATTACACCAGCCAAGCTCGGCGCGCTCTATCTGCGCAGCGATCTCCGCCGTCTGGTCGCAGCCATCGGTCACGGGCAAGCGCGCCGGATGATTTACACCGCTGCTGCGATAGAGGCATCTGAAGCCGCCGCGATTGGCCTTGTCGAACAATTGCTGCCCGTTAATAATTTCCACGCCGAACTTGATCTGATGCTGCGATCAATCCTTCTGGGATCACCCTTCACGCTGCATCACAGCAAACGCATGTTGCGCAGCGCGGGGCATGGCCAAACCCCGGCAGAGGACGACGAGAGCTTGGGTTGGTTCGTTGACGCCATGCAAGGCACGGACTTTGCCGAAGGCTATGCGGCGTTTATGGCGAAGCGGGCGCCGAACTTCGCTCGTGTCGGTTAGCAAACTAACTGCCCGGTCGACGCCTTGATCGCTATAATTTCGGCATGCTTGATCGACCATTGAACACACCGAAAATCGGATCCCATGCGCGGATAGTCATTTTCGCGATCAAGCCCTCAATGGCGAATGGGTCTGTTGCAATGATACTCTCCAGAGACGCCTGGTCCGGAGCACGCATAATCAGCAATGCTGATTTAACGACGGCATCATTAAACGGGCCAGAAGCTATCAGAGATTCATCCTCTATGCGTTCCTGCAGCCATTTGATATGCGGCGTGAGATGTTGCTGCCAACCTTCGTCGTCGGGATGCTCATAAGTCACGATAAACAGGGTCATTTGTTTGCCTGCCGTTCAACCACCTTGTCGGTTTCAAGACGCACGCGGTGAGCGTCTTCGGCGCTCATCCCCAACACCCGTAGATGATATTCCGCCGCACGCGCGCCGACAACGGTAGATGCTCCGTCGAGCCGTGAGCGCACGCCCGCACGAAGTATGGCAAGCAACGTATCAATGACGAATTCATCAACTGGTTCGGTAAAGCAGCCCTGCTCAACGCCCAAAGCGACATCGAGTCGCATATAACGCGAAATGTCATCCTTGATCGCTTCAAATTCGGTGAAGGCCGACATCAGCAAACGGCCCCATGTCGGTTCTGCAGCAGCGATCTCGATAAATTGTTGCGTTCCAAATGAGACACGCGCCGAAGCCCCCTCCAGCGACAATCGCATGCTGCTCATTTCATTGTGCATCGCAAGGGTCACCGCCTGACACACGGCCGCCACGATTTCGGATTTGTCTTTGAAATAGAGGTAGAACGTCCCGTTAGCCAGTTCGGCTTCTGCTGCGATCTCGCTGACCGACGTTGCGTTGATCCCGCGCTCTGCCATCAGCCGCAGTGCCGCCTCGGTCAGTCTGGCACGGGTACGTGCCCGCTTTGCTTCCCTTGGTGAAAGTACGCTTTTTTGTTTGGGCATGAACCTCATCTCGTTGCGGCGCGTGACATCCCTTTAATGAGGTGGCCGTCATTTTTGACTAAGATGCGAAGCGCTCGTAGTCAACCGGACTCGTATATTGACGATACTCTCATTATGCGATACCTCTCATTTTTGGAGTGGAGAGCAATTATGGCTGAGAATGACAAAGTCGAAATCATCAATATCATGAACCTGTACGGGTTCGCGCTCGATGCGCGCGCCTGGGATCTTTTCGACTTGATCTTTACCGACGATGTCGAGGCCGTATTTGGTCCTGCCGGGGCTGGGTGGAATGGGCTGGACGAGTTCAAGGCGTCGTTCGAGATGTTTCACAAAACGCTCGACAGCCATCAGCACACGATGATGGGCCATATTGTCTATGTCGATGGCGATAGGGCCAACGCGTTCAGCTATGGCAATTGGCTGCTGATCCGCGACGATGCCGAAGGTGGGCCGAACTGGTTGGGAACGGGCTGGTATGATGACGAACTCATCCGAACCGCCCATGGCTGGCGCATCAAGAAGCGCGTCTGTCGCCTTCAGGGCTGGACCGGCAACCCTTATGTCCCGGAGCCCAACCGCGAACATCAGCCAGACATGAAGACCAACATCCTGAGCCAGCACTGCGCCGACGGCAAAATCGAGTTCCTGAAGGCGATCAAAGCGAGCATGGCGAAGTAGCAATGATGCAGAACATCGTTATTGTAGGTGCCGGTCCAGTTGGGCTTTTCACAGCACTTCTGCTCGAACAGCACGGCATTTCGGTCGACCTTTATGAGCGTTGGCCAACCTTTTACCCGCTGCCGCGCGCCTGCGGTGTCGACCATGAGATTATCCGTCAGATGCAAGGGCTGGGCCTGATGGACGAGCTTGAGCCGTTGCTTGATCCGGTTATGGGGCCGGGCAAAAATTACGAATTTCAGGATAAGAATTTCGAGACACTGCTCAAAATCGACTGGAACCGCCCGGGCGCATCTGGCTGGGCGCAGATGAATATGTTCTATCAGCCTGACTTTGAAGCGATGATGCTCCGTAAGCTCGAATCGTCGCCGCGCGTGAAAATCTATCATGGGCATGAACTTGTCGCGCTCGCTCAATGCGAAGACCATGTTGCGATCGAATTTATTGACCCCGGCAACCCGCAAAAGCGGACCGCTGTGAAGGCGCGATATGTGATTGGAGCCGATGGCGCACGGAGCAGGGTGCGCGATCTTCTTGGAATCAACCATATCGATCTGGGCTTTGCCTATGACTG
>JBEGPL010000133.1:0-3490 GCA_041181445.1 Pseudomonadota bacterium | reverse complement strand
TCGCTATACCCCTCCACCCCGCCGCTGCGCGGCGCGGTCCCCCTCCCCAATCGGAGATAGGGGAGGATATCACTTCTTCGTGCCTTCGCGTCTTCGTGCGAGCGCAGACGCCGTGTTGCGCGCACGCGCGCGACGTCCTTCGACAGGTTCAGGACGAACGCCCGCGCTCAATCAATATCAAACAGCCCCGCGAGTTGCTCGACCATCGTGCCGCCCAATTGTTCGACGTCCATGATCGTCACGGCGCGGCTGTAATAGCGCGTCACATCATGCCCGATGCCGATCGCGCATAGTTCGACGGGGGATTTCTTTTCGATCCAGTCGATCACCTGGCGCAGATGCTGATCCAGATAGCCGCCGTTGTTGACGCTGAGCGTCGAATCATCCACCGGCGCGCCGTCGCTGATCACCATCAGGATGCGGCGGTCTTCGGGGCGGTGAACCAGCCGGCTGTGCGCCCACACCAGCGCCTCGCCGTCGATATTTTCCTTGAGCAACCCTTCGCGCATCATCAACCCCAGCGATTTGCGCGCGCGGCGGTACGGTTCGTCGGCGGGTTTGTAGATGATGTGGCGCAGGTCGTTGAGCCGCCCCGGGTGGCCCGGCCGCCCCGCCGCCAGCCAGTCCTCGCGGCTCTGCCCGCCCTTCCACGTCCGCGTGGTAAAGCCGAGGATTTCGGTCTTGACCCCGCAGCGTTCGAGCGTTCGCGCGAGGACATCGGCGCTGATCGCCGCGATCGAGATCGGCCGCCCGCGCATCGATCCCGAATTGTCGATCAGCAGCGTGACCACCGTGTCGCGAAAATCGGTGTCGCGTTCGACCTTGTAGCTCAATGACTGGCCGGGCGAGACGACGATCCGCGCCAGCCGCGCGGCGTCCAGCAAGCCTTCGTCCTGGTCAAAGTCCCACGCGCGGTTCTGCTGCGCCATTAAGCGGCGTTGCAGCCGGTTGGCGAGCTTGGTCACCGCGCCCGACAGATGCGCCATTTGCTGGTCAAGGAAGCCGCGCAGCCGGGCGAGTTCGTCGGCGTCGCACAGGTCGGCGGCGGCGACCACTTCGTCATGCTTGTCGCTCCACACTTTGTAGTCAAAGCCGGGGATGTCGTGCAGCGGCCGGTTGGGGCGCACCGGCATCATCCCGTCGTCGCCGTCGCTGCCCATGTCGGCGTCGGCGTCGCCGTCCATCTCATCAAGGCTGGGGTCGCCCTCGCCGTCGTCGGCGTCGCTGCCGTCCATTTCGGCGCGCGCCTCGCCCTCGGCCTCGCCGCCCTCGCCGTCCTCACCCTCGGGTTCGGCGTCGTCATTGTCGGCGGCGTCTTCGCTGTCGGCGTCATCGTCGTCGCCGCCGTCCTCGAACGGCTCGTCGGCCTCGATCAGCCCCATATGTTCGAGCGCGATGCGCGCGGTCGCCGCGAACGCCGCCTGGTCGTCGATCAACAGGCCGAGCGCGGTCAGGTCGCCGCCGGCCTGCGCGCCAATCCACCCCTCGATCATGGCCAGCCCCGCCGCCGCGCCCTCGGGCGGCTCGGCCCCGGTCAGCTCGCGGCGCAGCATCAGCTCCAGCGCGGTCGACACCGGCACTTCGGCCTGTGTCTGCGCCCGCGCAATCGGGTCGGACCGCATCCGCATCATCATCGCCGCGTCCAGATTGGCGCGCATGCCGTCCATGTGCCGCGCGCCCAGCGCCTCGACCCGCGCGCGCTCCATCGCGTCGAACGCCGCCGCCGCGACCGCCTCGCCGGGCCGCGTCCGCGCGTGCAGCGCCGCGTCATGGTGGCGCATCTTGAGCGCGAAGGCATCGGCAAAGCCGCGCGCCTCGCGCACCTGATCGGGGGGCAGCAACCGCGAGGGCGCGGGCACTTTGATCGCCTTGCCGTTGGCGTGCGGCGCGTCGGCGGTAAAGCTCACCTCGGCCTCGGCATCGCGGGTCACCGCGCGCGCCACGCCCGACAGCGCGGCCTTGAAATCGTCGAGGGGCGTGGAAGCGGACATGGCGCCTGCCCTATTCCGCAAAGGCACGCCGCGTCAATCGCCGCGCCACGCGTCGTCAATATCTTCGTCAGTGATCATCCCGATGGCGTGGAGTTCGGCCAGGCTCATGTCCTCGAAAGTGTCGGGGCACAGCGGATGGCCGCATGTCGGACAGGCACCCGCCGCTGCCGCCGCCGCGTTGATCCGTTCGCGCATCAGCGCCATCTTGGCATGGAACCGCTGCTCCGCCCCATTCGCGTCGGTCTCGATCTTTTTGCCCCAGCCGTCAAAGCGCATGCCCGCGTCATATTCGGTGGCGCTCATCAGTTGCGCGCGCTCCTCGGCGCTCACCTTGCCAGCCTCGCCCGTCAAATCGCCGCGCTTGACCAGCATCGCCAGAATCGAATCGGACGGCGAAATCCGCCGCTCGACCTCTTCGCCCTTGCGGATGATCACCGTCTCCTTGCCCTCGACCGCGCGCTTGTAGGCGATCGCGACCAGCCCCACCTGCGCCCGCGCCAGTGCATCGTCCCACGCCGCGGCAAAGGCGGGAAAGCGTTTATACTGCCGATACCCCGAATGGCTCGAAAGCCCCGCCACCCGCGCCGCGTCACGCACGCAGCCGGTGACCGCCAGCGTGTCAAGAAACCGCCCCGTCCGCGCCTCGGTCCACCCGTCATGCCGCACGCGCAGCCCGGGCATCAGCGCGTTGCGGAGCGGTGGCTTAACCCCTCTCCCCTTGGGGGAGGGGTTGGGGGAGGGACTCGCTGGCGACGCCGCCCCCGCCGCACCACCATCACCACTCGAAATCTTCACCCGCCGCACCATCATCGCCTCCATCGTTGGTTTGTTGATGGACTCGCGATAACCTATATGGTTTTATGTAGGACAGCAAAAAATGCACTCGCCCTTTCCTCCCCATCGACTTGCGATGGGGAGGGGGACCATCCGCAGGATGGTGGAGGGGTATCCTCCCTTTCAACTTGCGATGGGCGAGCCGCAGGCGGCCGTAGGCCAACTGGCACGGCACAGCCGCGACGGAGGGGCCGCCTGCACCCGTCATGGGATGGCCCAGCGGACCGAAGCAATCTCAAGCGATCAGCATGACCCCAACCGCCGCCAGATTTCACGCGAAGATGCGAAGGCGCGAAGAGGGCAGCGCGCGCCCCCTCGTCACCCCGGACTTGATCCGGGGTCGATGGCCCGGCGCGTCGGGACAGGTGGCATCGAGCCTGTGTGTCGTTGCGTGAAATTTTTGAGGTGGGGCACGAAACGCCCGTTCGTCACCCTGAATTTATTTCAGGGTCCATGGCCCTGCGTTGCGCGCGGCGCAACCGGCCCAGATTGTTGAAGCGTTCGGCCATGGACCCCGGATCAAGTCCGGGGTGACGAGGGGGGTGGGGGGCGGGCGCAGGGAAGAGGCAGCCACGCCGATACCCCTCCACCCCGCCGCTGCGCGGCGCGGTCCCCCTCCCCGAGCAAGCTCGGGGAGGATATACCCTTCTTCGCGCCCTTCTTCG
>JBEGPL010000132.1:0-4603 GCA_041181445.1 Pseudomonadota bacterium | reverse complement strand
CACACCGCGCCGCCCGACCCCGCTATCCAGCGCGCTGCCGGGGCAAGGTAGCCCAGCGTCTTGCCGGTTCCGGTACCGGCCTCGGCCACCACCATGCGCGGCGCGTCGCGGCTGGCGGGCGGGGCGAACATTTCGGCGGCGGCGAGGGCATAATCGCGCTGTTGCGTGCGGACTTCGGCGTCGCGGCCAGTCAGGTGATCGAGCGTCGCCAATATGTCACCGTCGTGCAGCGACACGGTGCGCGGCGCCGGACGCGGCGGCGCGTCCTCCCATTCGGGCAGCCGCGAAAACAGCCAGCGTTCGGCGACCTGCGGCGTTTCAAGCCGCGCCTTCAACACGCCGGCCCATGGCCAGCGCAGGCGGCCAAGCGCCTGCGCGCTGTCCCATGCGCCTTCGCGTTCGGGCCAGTCGCGCGTGCCGATGACGTCCATCATCCGCGCCGCAATCGCCAGCATGGCGGCGGCATGGTCGGGTTCGGCGGCGGGCGGATCCACCCCCAGCACACGGGCCATCCCCGCGACCGACGGCACGGCAAAGCGCGCAGGGAACAGAAAGGCAAAAAGTTCGAGCAGGTCCAGCCCCGACAGTTCGGGATGCCCCAGCCGCTCGCCGGTCAGCGGCGCGTTGAGCAGGATGCACGGTGTGTCGGCGGCGCGGGCAATGGCCTCGCCCCGGCCGAGCGCGCGCGTCTCGCCGCCCGGTGCGGCCATCCAGATGCCGGCATGGCTCGCATAAAGCGCGGGGAAGGGAAGTTCTGAGGCCACGACGCGACCATAGCGGCGCGGGAACGAATGGGAAACAATTTGGTGGACGGCAGTCGCTATTTCCGCGCCCCATAACGCGTCGCGGTCAGCCGGTCGGACACGCCGGTGGTCTTGTTGTCGATATAGCCATTGCCGCGCAAAAATGTGCGGATCGCGCTGTCGCTGATGGGCGCACTCTTTCCTTTGGCATAGACGCACCACAGGTGGAGATGCGGGGCGGTGCAAGCGGTTGCGTGGGCCGACGCCAGTTCAGCATCGCTGGTCAATATGGCAATCAGCACGGCCGCCGCGTCGATAGTTGCACAGGTGGCGTCAGCGAGCGCAGCGGCGAGTTCGGCGTCATCGATGGTGCCGATCACAAACGCCCGCCGGTCAGGCCCGACGCCCAGCTTTGCGGCCAGCGTCGGCAATGGCGTGCGCAGATAATCGGCCCATTTCGCCGCCGCCTGTGCGCCCAGTTCCAGCGTCAATGTGCCACCGTGCGTCCGGATCAACAGATCATCGCCGTCAACATCGACCGCCGTCATCGCCGTGCGCGCGATCCGCGCCTTTATGTCGCCGCGCAGGATGATTTCATGTGCCTCCAGCAGCGCCTTGACCTCGGCCACGTCGCCTTGCCAGCGGGCGACCGTGACGACTTCCTTGCCCATCACTCAACCTCGCTTCTTTTGGCAAATGGCGCTGCGTTGAGCGCCACAGGGGCAGGCGGCTATGACGTCGCCGCGTCAGCTCAAACGGCGGCCGAATGTCGACGCCACCGATGCGCCGGGTGCGATCAGTGGTTCGGCGGAAATGCCCGCGCGCGCCATTTCCAGCGCATCATAAAGCGGTCCATCGGCCAATTCGAAGGGAAAGCGGATGCCCATCCGGTCAACCTCGGCCCACATCACGGTGCCATAGACGGTCTGGCCGCCATATTCGATCTGGCAGCGCGATTTTTCGGGCAGCGTCGCCCCCTCGATCCGCGCGCCGCCTTCGGAAAGGTCGGTGATGACACCATAGACGCTGTCCAGCACCGACGAAATTGTCACCGGTATCCGGGTGGTCAATCGATCGTGGCGTCGCTCTACGGTCATGGTCGCATCTCTCCTTGCGCCCGATCATTGCCAAAGATGGTAAATTTTTTGGAAAGACTTGCAACGTCCTTTTCCAATTTGGCGCTTAATTTCTGGCTCCGCTGGCGGTAAGGGCGGGACATGACCGAAATCGTGACCCCCGCCATGCTGCGTGCCGCCGCCCAATCGTCCAAGGCTTGGCCGTTCGAAGAAGCGCGCAAGCTGTTGAAACGTTACCCGAATGGCAAGCCGGGGGGCGGGGCGATTGTGCTGGAATGTGGTTATGGTCCCTCGGGCCTGCCGCACATCGGCACGTTTAACGAAGTGCTGCGCACGACGATGGTGCGCCATGCTTTTCAGGCGCTGTCCGACGCGCCGACCCGGCTGATCGAATTTTCGGACGACATGGACGGGCTGCGCAAGGTTCCCGACAATATCCCCAACGCCGACATGCTCGACGCGTATCTGGGTCAGCCCTTGTCGCGGATTCCCGATCCCTTCGAGAAATATGAAAGTTTCGCACACCATAACAATGCCATGCTGCGCGACTTTCTCGACCGTTTTGGCTTTGACTATGACTTCATCTCATCGTCGTCGCTCTACGAATCGGGCGCGTTTGACGAAGCGTTGAAAAACATACTGCGCCATTTTCAGGGCATCATGGACATCATGCTGCCGACATTGCGCAAGGAACGCGCGGCAACCTATTCGCCCATCCTGCCGATCAGTGAAAAGAGCGGCGTCGTGTTGCAGGTGCCGGTCGAGGTGGTCGATGCCGATGCCGGGCTGATCCGGTTCGACGACGGCGGCGACATCGTCACCCAATCGGTGCTGGGCGGCAAGGCGAAGCTGCAATGGAAGGTCGATTGGGCAATGCGCTGGGTCGCGCTGGGCGTCGATTATGAAATGTATGGCAAGGACCTGACCGACAGCGGCGTGCAGAGTGGCAAGATCGCGCGCGTGCTCGGCGGGCGTCCACCCGAAAGCCTGATCTATGAAATGTTCCTGGACGAAAAGGGCGAGAAAATCTCCAAGTCCAAGGGCAATGGCTTGGCGCTGGAAGATTGGCTGAAATATGGCACTGAGGAAAGCGTCGCTTTCTATGCCTATCGCGAACCCAAAAGTGCGAAGCAGCTGCACATGGGCATCATTCCCAAGGCGGTCGACGAATATTTCCAGTTCCGCAGCCAATGGCATGACCAGCCGCTCGACAAGCGTCTCGGCAATCCTGTGCACCATATTCACAATGGCGCGGTGCCGGTCAACGCGCCGCCGGTGACGTTCGGGCTGCTGCTCAATCTGGTCGGGGTGATGGGGGCAGGGGCGACCGCGCCGCAGGTCTGGCGTTACTTGTCGAACTATGTCGCCGATGCGACCGCCGACACGCAGCCCGAGGTTGCGACGATGATCGAGCTCGCCCTGGCATATAACCGCGATTTTGTTGCGCCGACGCTGCATCGGCGGAAACCCGCAGGCGTCGAAGTCGCGGCGCTGAGCGCGCTCGATGCACAGCTTGCGCAATTGCCGGTCGATGCCAGCGCCGAAGACATTCAGAACATCGTTTATGCCATCGGCAAAGACGGCGGGTTCGAAAATCTGCGCGACTGGTTCAAGGCGCTTTACGAGACGCTGCTTGGCTGCAGCGCGGGACCGCGCATGGGCAGTTTCATCGCGTTGTATGGCGTTGACAACACCCGCACGCTGATCGCCGAGGCGCTGGCATGACCGTCATCGCCGCGCGCATTTACCGCGATGGCAAGCCGCTTGGCGACATCGACCTGAACGCGGCGATACCGACGATTGACCGCGCCAGTGACTTCATGTGGATCGGGCTGCACGAACCCGACGATGGCATGCTGCTCAAGATTCAGGACCATTTCGGGCTGCACCCGCTCGCGGTGGAGGATGCGCTCGACCCGCGCCATCTGCCCAAGCTGGAAGTTTACGGCGACCATCTGTTCATGGTCGCGCGGACTGCCATGCTGGCCGAAGACCGGATTGCTTATGGCAACACCGCAATCTTTGTCGGACGCCAGTTCATCGTCACCGTCCGCCACGGGTCGGAACGATCGCATCGCCCGGTGCGCACGCACCTGGAAGCGACGCCCTGGCTCCTCAAACATGGTCCCGACTATGTGCTCCACGCGATATTGGACTTTGTCATCGACGGCTATGTGCCGCTGATCGACGCGTTGGAAGAACGCGTGCTGGCGATGGAAGACCGCGCGATCGACACATTTCTCGACCGCGCCGAAACCGCGCGCTTGTTCGCAATGCGCCGCGAATTGTTTCGCTTGCAACGGATCATGGGGCCGATGGAGGATATGCTGGGACAGATTCTCAACATCCATCTGCCGCAAATCGATGGCGACATGCACCCCTATTTCCGCGACCTGCTCGATCATGTCCGGCGGATCATCTATCGCGCCGCCGGTTTGCGCGACACGTTGGCGTCGGTGATTGAAATCAGCGGTCTGCTCGAACAACAACGGCAGGGGGCAATCACGCGGCAATTGGCGGCGTGGGCCGCCATATTGGCTGTTCCGACCGCGATAGCGGGCATTTACGGCATGAATTTCCGTCACATGCCCGAACTTGAGTGGCGTTATGGCTATCCGCTCGTTGCGGGCGGCATGGCGCTGATCTGCGTCATGCTTTATGTTCGTTTCAAGCGGGCAGGGTGGCTCTGATCTGCCCGATTTAGTGGAGTGCAGCGGCATGACAGACGAAACGACAGTCGCGCAGCTTGCCGTCGATCTGCTGGGCAAGTCGATTGACCAGCTG
>JBEGPL010000131.1:0-4007 GCA_041181445.1 Pseudomonadota bacterium | reverse complement strand
TTTGTGCTGGGCGGAAATTCGATGGGCGGCGGGATTAGCTGGCGCTATGCGCTGGCGCATCCCGGCAAGGTGCAGGCGCTGGTGCTGATGGATGCCGCCGGCATGCCGCCGCGCGCGGGCGACAAGCCCCCGGCGTCGAACATCGGCTTTCGCATGTTGCGCAACCCCGTCGGCCGCTGGCTCGGCGGCCGGATTACGCCGCGTGCGCTGGTCGAAAAGTCGCTGCGTGGTTCAGTGATCAATCAGGCGATCGTCACCGAACCGATGATCGACCGCTATTGGGAACTGCTGCGCTTTCCGGGCAACCGGAAAGCGGTGATGGACCGGACGATCGCGCCAAAGGAACCGGACATTGCGGACCGCGCTGGCGAGATTGCGGTGCCAACGCTTATCCTGTTCGGAAAGGATGATGCGATTATCAACGCGTCCGCCGCGACGACCTTTAATGAACGCATCGGCGGCAGTGAAGTCGTGCTGCTCGACAATATCGGCCATTTGCCGATGGAAGAAGCCCCCGACGCCACGGCCCGCGCCATCGACGACTTTCTGGCGCGGCGATTGGCGCTGGCACAATAATGATCGGGCAAGTGAACCCCTTCGGGTCCGTCTGGCGCCGTGACGTGCTGAGATCGGCGGCGTTATTCCCCGTCGCTGCGGCGCTGGGTGCCGCGCCAGCGTCCGCCGCACAGTCCGACGATTGGGGCGACGACATCGCTCTGCTTCGCCAGGTTTATGAATCGCTGCACCCCGGACTTTATCGGTACAACAGCCCGCGCGAAATGGCCCGCCGCTTCAGCGCAACACAGGCCGAATGGACCAAAGGGCCGACGCGCCGCGCCGCCTTCCTGTCGCTCTCGCGGCTGCTTGCCAGCGTGCGGTGCGGACATAGCTATGCCAATTTCTACAACCAGTCGGCGGCGGTTCAGGCCGAATTGTTGGACGACATTCCGCGCTTGCCGTTCCTTTTTCGCTGGATAGATCGAACGATGGTCGTCGCCAGGAGCCAGGGTGACGAGGCGCCCTTGCCGCCGGGCACGCGCATCGAGCGGATCAACGGCGTCGCCACCGCCGACATCCTGCGACAATTGTTGCCGCTGGTCCGCGCCGACGGTCACAACGAAGCCAAGCAGCGGTCGTTGCTGTCATGCTTGGGCACCGACACATGGGAGACGTTTGACGTTCTTTACGGCAATATGTGGCCCAATGCCCGGACGTTCGATCTGCATTTGCGTTATCCGGACAATCGTCGGGCGCGTGTCACGCGCGGATCGATTTCGCATATTGTCCGTCAAGCCGATCTTACGGCGTCGACGGCGGGGACGCCGCTGTGGCCCTTTGCCATCGGCGAAGATGGCACGGCAACGCTGACGATGCCGGGTTGGGCGCTTTACAACAGCGATTGGGACTGGAACGCATATCTGGCCGATTGTTTTGGTCAGATGGCGGCACAGCGGGTGGCGCGGCTGATCATCGATCTGCGCGGCAATGAAGGCGGGCTGGATTGTGGTGACGCGATCATCGCACGGTTGATTGACGCCCCGCTCGTGCCCGAAAGTTACGAACGGCGCGTGCGATTTGACCGGGTTCCGGCGGCGATGCTGCCGTACCTTGACACATGGGACCGCAGCTTTGACGCACTGGGCGTCGATGCGCGTCCCATTGCAGGCGGGTTTCGCGCGCTACCGGCGGGGGCTGTCGAGCGGATCGAACCCGTTGGCCCTCGCTTCGCCGGCAAGGTTGCCGTGATTGTCGATGCCAGCAACAGTTCGGCGACCTGGCGGTTCGCATCGATCATGCAGGCCTATGGACTGGGCACTTTGGTTGGCGAAACGACCGGAGGCAATCGACGTGGGATCAACGGCGGCGCCTTTTACTTCCTGCGGCTCCCCAAATCCGGGCTGGAGGCCGACGTGCCGCTGATAGGTGCATTCCCGCGCACGCCAAAGCCGGACGGCGGGCTCGACCCCGATGTCTTCGTGGCACCAACAGCGGCGGACATTGCGGCAGGATATGACAGGGTCATGGCGACAGCGCGCCGGGCCTTGGCAGGCTAGCCGTCGAGAAAATCGACGATCAGCGCGCGTGCGGCGTCGGTTTCGCTGAGCAAGAAGAAATGGCCGCCGCTGTCGACCGTTTCCAGCCGCGCGCCCGCGATCAATTGTTGCAACCAGATCGCGTTGGGCATCGGCACGACCGGGTCATGCCGGTTGGCCAGGATCAGCGTCGGCGCGCGGAGCATCATCGTCAGCCACGGCGCGCTCGACCATCCGGTAAAGGCCAGACTTTGATAAAGCATGCCCGGGCCAATGCGCGGGCGTTGCCGCTTCATCTGGTCCATAACGCCGTTTGACCAGTCCGACGCGGTGGCGATGCAGCGTTGGACAATGCCATAATCGACGCCGTCCTTGTCGATACCGTGCGCCCATTGCGACAGATCCGGCGGGACCATCACCATGCCCGTCGACGTGGCCGCCAGCACCAGCCTGCCCACGCGGCCCGCATGCTGCAATGCGATCTGCTGGGCCAGCAGGCCGCCCCAGCTCAACCCGACGACATCGGCGACGGCGCAGTCATAATGGTCGAGTATGGCCACGACGGCGTCGGCCATCGCCATCGGCGAATAGGGGACGGGTGTATCGGGTGAGCGGCCGAGGCCGGGAACGTCGAACGCGATGACGTCGCGGTCGTCAAATGCCGTGATGAAGCCGATCGCGCTCGCGACGCTGCCGCCGAAACCGTTCAGGAACAGGATTGGGCGCTTGCCCATGTCGGTGCGCGCCCGCCACCGTCCCGCAGCCAAACGGTAACCGGCGGCGTCGATGACGCCCGATTCGCGGTCAGCGGTGCGGGATGCTGTTTTTACCATGGGGCTGCCATGCCATGTTGCGGGGGAACTGTCGACGGCTTGCCGGCTCAGCCGGCGGCGGCCTGCTGCGCCGCGGCGGCGTCGCGGGCTTCATAGCGCAGGCAGTCGAAAATCTTGGCCCCCGCCAGAAACACCGATCCGGTGCAGGCGAGCAACAACAACTGGCCGCCAAATCCGGGAAATTCGGTCAGATAATGCTGGCCGCGACCAAAGGCACCGACGCCAAGCGCATAGATGATCAGGCATGCCTCAAGCCGGGTTTTGATGACGAACAGGCGCGCGATCTTTTTCCACATGGCATACACTCCGCAAGACCCGTGCCAGCCGCGCAAATGTGGGATTTGCGGCTTAACAGATATGGTTACCTGTAAGTTAATCCGACAGTCGTGGCGGCGTCAAACCAATATCGAAAGGTCGAGCACGTCCAGTAATGCGGCGCGCGCAGCGACAATGTCGCGTTGCAGCGCGGCGTTGGCCAGATCGGCGGGCGCGATGCTCGTTGGCCAGTGCCGCGCCACCACATCCGCAATCATGTCGAGCCGCTCTGGCGTCGCCATAAAGCGCGGATCGACATTTGCAGAATCGGCGACGACGCGCAGCCGCAAACAGGCAGGGCCGCCGCCATTGGCCATCGACTGGCGGACATCGACGGGAATCAGCCGCCGGATCGGGCCGTTGCCCGCGACATGCGATTCCAACCATGTCCAAACTGACGGCGTCGCTTGCGCCTCCGTCGGCAGGATCAGCGCCATCCCGCCGCCATCGGGCAGGGTGACGAGCTGGGCGTTGAACAGATAGGATTTGATCGCATCGGCCAGACTGACGGCGGACGCGGGGACTTCGACAATTTGGACGGCGGGAAAGGCCGCGCGGATCGCGGCATGTGCGCCGACGCGGTCCTCGAATGCCATTTCATGCGCGAACAACACATCTTCGTTCGCAACCGCGACCACGTCATTGTGAAACGCGCCCGCTGCAATCGCTTCGACCGACTGCTGAATGAAAAGTGTGCGTGCGGGATTTAGCCCGTGGCGGCGCGCGACCGCCTTGGACGATTCGATATGCTGGCGTGCGGGAAATGCCCCGCCGCCAACACCATAAACAAATATTTCAATACCTTGCGTGCCATGATTTGCACTCA
>JBEGPL010000130.1:0-9896 GCA_041181445.1 Pseudomonadota bacterium | reverse complement strand
CAGGACGCCGTTGGCGTCGAACCGCTGTTCGGGACCCCAATGGCCGTTGCGAAACGCTCCGTTGGACAGGCTGAGCGTCACCGTATTGGCGCCGGCCTTGCCGCTTACCGACACTTCGCCGGCCAGCCAGTTGGGGTCCAGCCGGGGACGGAACTGCGGTCGCCATTTGAGCGTGCTTGTCAACTTTGCGCTGGCGACGACGACATTGGCGACCTGGCCGGACAGGCCGGGTTCGTTGAGCGATGCCCCGTCGAGAATCTCGATGCGGACGACCGAACTCGCCGCGATCCGCGACAATATGGTCTGCGCATCGTTCGACTTGCCCGACACGCGTTCGCCGTTGATCAGCACATTTTCGCGGGCATTGCCCAATCCGCGGTCGCCGCCATTATTGCCTTGCTGGATCGAAAACCCCGGAATCTGATTGACCATGTCGAGCGCGGTGCGCGGCGCAAAGCGCACGAAATCGGCCGACGTATAAACGGTTTTGCCGCTTTCAGCGGCGACGACGGGCGCCGCTTCGCCCTCGTCGGCGGCGACCGGCGCCGCCAACAGCGCCATGCCAGCCAACAGCGCGGCGCGTGCAGCGACCTTGCCCCTGTGTCCGACCAAGCCCATCCGCGATCCACCCTGATTTGCCATTTGGATTATGTATTTATCGATAATGCATGCCGCCGCGCTCCTGCGCTTTGTGCGCGGGGGAACGCAAGGGGGTGATCCACCAGACGTGATGGCTGTTCGACCAACGGCGGCGCCGATGCTGTGCCGATCAGTCGCGCAGCAGCTCGTTGATCGCGGTCTTGGCGCGGGTCTGGGCGTCGACGCGCTTGACGATGACGGCGCAGGCCAGGCTGGGGCCGGGCGACCCGTCGGGCAGCGGCTTGCCGGGAAGCGCGCCGGGGACCACCACCGAATAGGGCGGCACGCGCCCCACAAAAATTTCGCCGGTCGCGCGGTCGATGATCTTGGTCGTGGAGGACAGGAAGACGCCCATCGCCAGAACGGCGCCGCGTTCGACGCGCACACCTTCGACCACTTCGGACCGCGCGCCGATGAAGCAATCATCCTCGATCACCACCGGTCCGGCCTGCAACGGTTCGAGCACGCCGCCGATGCCGACCCCGCCTGACAGGTGGACATTCGCGCCGATTTGCGCACAGCTGCCCACCGTCGCCCATGTGTCGACCATGGCGTTGTCGCCGACATGTGCGCCGATGTTGACGAAACTGGGCATCAGCACGACGCCGCGGCCGATGTGCGCACCGCGCCTTACGATCGCGCCGGGGACCGCGCGGAAACCGGCGTCGCGAAAGCGGTTCTCGCCCCAGCCTTCGAACTTTGATGGCACCTTGTCCCACCAGCGCGCGCCACCGGGCCCGCCCTCGACCAGCGCATTGTCATTCAGCCGGAACGACAGCAGCACGGCTTTCTTGAGCCATTGATTGACCGCCCAGCCGCCGCTGCCATCGGGTTCCGCGACGCGGGCGCGGCCATCGTCGAGCATCGCGAGCGCCGCCGCCACCGCGTCGCGGACGTCGCCGGTCGTCGACTGGCCGATTGTGTCGCGCGCGTCCCACGCGGCATCGATGATGGCGGTGATGTCTTGCGTCATGGTGTCGGTGCCGTTCCTGTTTGCGTGACCTGGCCCAGCCAGTCGGACAGATCGTGGATATGATGATCGACATATGCCGGATCATGGCCGCGATGGCCACTTTCGCTGCCATTGTCGAGCCAAACCGTCGTCATGCCCAGCGCTTTTGCCGGGGGCAGGTTGCGCGACAGATCCTCGACGAAAAGCGCGCGATTGGGGGCGATGGCGTGTGCGGCGCACAGGCTGGCATAGGCGGGCGGCTGCGGTTGGGGGACATAGGCCGTGGCGCGGATATCGTGCGTCGCGGCGAACAGGTCGGCGATCCCCAGCGCGTCCAGCACCCGCCCGGCATAATCGGCATCGCCATTGGTAAAAATGACCCGCCGTCCGGGGAGCGCCGCCAGCGCGGTGCGCAGTTCGGGGTCGGGAGCGATCCGGTCGAGCGCAATCGCGTGGACATCTTGCAGAAAATGTTCGGGATCCACCCCGTGATTTTCCATCAGTCCCGCCATCGTCGTGCCATGGTTAAGGAAATAGTCTTTCTGCACCCGCCGCGCTTCGGCGGCGTCGCAATCGAGCAGCCGCGCGATATAGGCCCCCATACGTTCGTCGATCAGGTCGAACAGCGCGGCGCGCGGGTGATACAGCGTATTGTCGAGATCAAAGATCCAACAATCGACCCGGTCAACCAGCGGCGTGGCGGTTGTAAAAGTTGGTAAATCCTGCATGAATTTTGGCGCCTAGCCGCCTTTTCATGGTCCCGCAACTGTGGCACGATGCGGACATGACAGGCAAAGATGGTCGCACGTCCGGCGCTGTCCCGGATTCCCGAATCCGCTGGCGGCACGGCGTTGGCGCGGCGGCGCTTGCGCTGACATTGGCGGCATGCGGCGGCGGCGGTGTATCGTCAACACCCGCGCCGCCGATCTCGCCGAGCCCGACCCCCACACCCACACCGACACCCACGCCCACGCCCACGCCCACGCCGACCGGCCCCGCCAGCTTCAACTACAACACCGCCGAAACGCGCCGGTCGGACAGTTTCGCGTTTCACAATGCGCTCAGCGTCTATCAGGCGGGCTTTGCCGGCAGCGGCGTGGTGGCGGCGGTGATCGACAGCGGCATCGACAGCGACAGCCCCGAATATGCGGGTCGGCTGCACGCGCTGTCGGGTGATGTCGCGGGGACGCGCACGCTCGACGGCGACAGCAATCACGGCACCAATGTCGCCCAGTTGCTGGCGGGCGGCAAAAATGACGTCGGCACGCTGGGCATCGCGTTTCAGGCGACGATTTTGGCGCTGCGTGCCGACCGGCCGGGCAGCTGCACCGGCGGCGGCGACGTCGACGACTGCCTTTATCCCGAAAGCGCGATTGCCGCGGGGGTCGACCGCGCGGTGACGGCGGGCGCGCGCGTGATCAACATTTCGCTCGGCGGCAACAGTTCACCCGGCTTCACGCTGCGTTCGGCGATTCAGCGGGCGACGGCGGCGGGGATTGTCGTTGTCGTGGCGGCGGGCAATTCGGGTGACACGACCGCGAACGGCAACGACCCGAACAATCCCGAAATTTTTGCGCAGGGGATTCAGGCGGTGGGCGGCGGGCTGGTGATCTTTGCCGGGTCGGTCGATGAAAACAGCTTGATTTCCGACTTTTCGAACCGCGCCGGGACTTTTTCGGGGCAATATCTGACGGCGTTGGGCGACGGGGTGTGCTGCGACTATCTGGACGGCGATGTGCGCCGCGAAGTCCGGCCCGACGGCACATTCGTCTTTCTGATCAGCGGGACCAGCTTTTCCGCGCCGCAGATTTCGGGCGCGGTCGCGCTGCTGGCGCAGGCGTTTCCGGCGCTGTCCGGGCAAGCAATCGTCAACCTGTTGTTTCAATCGGCGCGCGATGCCGGGGCGGCGGGCGACGATGCCATCTATGGCCAGGGTATCCTTGACATTGGCCGCGCCTTTCAACCGCTGGGCGCAACGTCGCTGGCGGGCACAAGCATCGCGGTGCCGCTGGGCCAGCCGCTCGGCACGCTCGGCGCGGCGATGGGCGATGCGGGCGGGGCGGCGACGGGCAAAACCGAATTGCTGATTACCGACGCCTATGGCCGTGCCTTTGCGCTCGATCCGGGATCGCGCCTGACCGCCGCCGGGGCGTCATTGCGGCTGCTGCCCGCCTTTGCTGATCGGTCGCGGCGACAGCGGCTGGCGCTGGGCGAGGTCGATGCGGCGTTGACGCTGCGGTCGGCGGGATTGCGCGCGGGATTTGTGGCGGGGATGGCCGATATCGCCTCGCCGCGCGACTATCGCGCCTCGCTCAAGACCGCGCAGACGTCGGCCTTGCGGCTGACCGCGCCACTTGCCCGGACGGGGCAGTTGCAAGTGGCGCTGGGCGGCGGGCTGGATATGACAGGGCAGCGGTTCGGCGCAAATGCCGACTGGTTGATCGCCGACGGTGCCGACGCCGCGCGCGGATTGGGGCTTGGCGCAGATCGGGCGCTGGCGCTGACGTGGCCGCTTGGACGGCGCGACGCGGTCATGGTCAGCGCCGCGCAGGGCGACGTGGCGGCGGGCCATGGTTGGCGCGATCCGCGCCGGCTCCGGGCCGATGCGGACCGGGCCCCCTACACCCAATTTGGCTTGGGCTATCAACGCAGCGGCGACCGCATCATTGGCACCGCGACGCTGTCGTGGCTGCGTGAAGACCGCACAATGCTGGGCACACGCTTTGATCCGCTGTTCGGCGCGCGCGGCAGCAATGCGGTGATCGCCGACCTGTCGGCGGCATGGCGGCCCGCGACCGACTGGTCGCTCGGGCTGGGCTGGCGCGGGCTGTGGGCGCGGCCCGACCGCGCCGGGCGGCTGACCGACGGGGCGCTGTTTGCGCAAGCGATGGCGGTTGATGTGACGCGCGCCAACCTGTTTGCCAGCGGCGATACGCTGGCGCTGCGGCTGGCCCAGCCGCTGCGGCTGACGCGCGGCGGGGTCGCGCTGACTTTGCCCACGGCCTATGACTATGCCAGCGCCGGCGCGACCGACACGCGCCAGTTTCTGCCGCTTGTGCCGTCGGGTCGCGAACTGGCGGCGGAGGCGGCCTATGCCATTCCGCTCGGCACCGGGCGGCTTTCGCTCAACGGCTGGTGGCGGCGCGACCCGGGGCACCGCGCGGCGGCGGGCGATGATCGCGGCGCCGCGATCCGCTTTGTGCTGGGGTATTAGGTTATGGCGAGCATCAAGGCGTGGCTGACCGCACGGGTTCTGCGCGCCACCGGCGTATATCGGCGCTCTTATGCGGGCGGGGCTGATTTTGCCGCGCTGCAGGCAAAGGCACTGGCGGCGCTCGCCGACCCGCTGGCGCGGCCGCTTGCCGGGGTCGATGTCGACGTGACGATATTTGACGACCGGCCGGTGTGGACGCTGTCGCCCACTGACCGCGCGCCGACCGCGACGGTGCTCTATTGGCACGGCGGCGGCTATGTCTATCCGCCGACGCCGCTACACTATGCCTTTTACGGCGCAATGGTGCGCGACCATGGCTGGCGGATCGTTGCGCCGCGCTATCCGCTGGCGCCGCCGCACGATGTCGAGGATGCGACCAATTTTGCGTTCGCGCTTTATCACGATCTGATCGCGCGCGACGGCGTGCCGACGCTGATCGGCGGCGATTCGGCGGGCGGCGGGCTGGCGGCGGCGCTGGCGATGGCGGTGCGCAATGCCGGGGTTGCGCTGCCCAGCGGGTTGCTGCTGATCTGCCCCTGGCTCGACGCGCGCGTGAACCATCGCGATCAGGCGGCGATCGAGCCGCGCGACGGTATTTTGACCATTGCGGGCGTCCGCAAGGCGGGCGCGCTCTATGCGGGTGAGGCCGGGGTCACAGATGTGCGCGTCAGCCCGCTATTGGGCGACTGGGTCGGCCTGCCGCCGATCCTCGCCTTTGGCGGCGGCGATGACATATTGGTCACCGACGCCCGCGCGCTAAAAGCCAAACTGCCGGGCGTAAATTATGACGAACGCGCGGGCCTGCTCCACGACTGGCCGCTGTTCACCTTCTCGGAATCGCAAAGCGCACGGGCAAGGATGGCGGCGTTTGCGGCGGCCCACGCCGCGCCCCCTTGACCCGTCGGCGAATCCCCGCTAGGGGCCGCCTCGCCTGAAACAGACGGATTTCCTTTTGTTTTGGCACAAGCAGCGCTGAACATTGCTGGCGCGGATGGAGCCTTCGGGGATCGGGAACGATCAACCGGGGTCTTTTGCTGTTACAAGGTCGCTCTTTTTCGCGGATTTCTGCGGGGTTGGGCTGGCGTTTCATCCAAGTCGGCACAGTAACCGTTCGCTCCTGATGGGCGGACACGTAAAGGTGAAGCATTCATGCCCACGATTAACCAGCTGGTCCGCAAGGGCCGGACTCCGCAAAAGGCGAAGTCCAAGGTGCCGGCGATGGAGGCAAACCCGCAAAAGCGCGGCGTTTGCACCCGTGTCTATACCACGACCCCGAAAAAGCCGAACTCGGCGCTGCGCAAGGTGGCCAAAATCCGCCTGACCAACGCGCGCGAGGTTATTTCCTATATCCCCGGCGAAGGCCACAACCTCCAGGAACACAGCGTTGTGCTGATCCGTGGCGGTCGTGTCCGCGATTTGCCCGGTGTGCGTTACCACGTCCTGCGCGGCGTGCTCGACACCCAGGGGGTCAAGGACCGCAAGCAATCGCGTTCGAAGTACGGCGCGAAGCGTCCGAAATAATAAACGGCAAACGAGGAGTATAGAGATATGGCACGTCGTCGCCGTCCAGAACGCCGCGAAATCCTTCCCGATCCGAGATTCGGGGATGTCGTCCTTTCCAAATTCATGAACTCGGTCATGCTCGACGGGAAAAAGTCGACCGCCGAAAGCATCGTTTACGGTGCGCTCGAAGCGGTCGAAGCCCGCGCCAAGAAAGAGCCGATTGGCGTCTTTCACGAAGCATTGGCCAACGTCCGCCCGAACATCGAAGTGCGCAGCCGCCGCGTTGGCGGGGCGACCTATCAGGTGCCGGTGGAAGTGCGTACCGACCGCGCGATGGCGCTCGCCATCCGCTGGCTGATCTCCGCCGCGCGCAACCGCAGCGAAACAACGATGGCCGCGCGACTTTCGGGCGAACTGCTCGACGCGTCGAACAACCGCGGCAACGCGGTGAAGAAACGCGAAGACACGCATCGCATGGCCGAAGCCAACCGCGCCTTCAGCCATTACCGCTGGTAAGGGCCGCCTCGCCGCGCCGCATTTTACATGACAACCGGGCCGCCCCTGAACAGGCGGCCCGCCCCTTTTCGGAGTAAACGACATGGCCCGCAGCCATCCGCTTTCGATGTATCGCAACATCGGCATCATGGCGCACATCGACGCCGGTAAAACGACGACGACCGAGCGTATTCTCTATTACACCGGCAAATCGTACAAGATCGGCGAAGTCCATGACGGCGCGGCGACGATGGACTGGATGGAACAGGAACAGGAACGCGGCATCACGATCACGTCGGCGGCGACGACCTGTTTCTGGAACGACCACCGGATCAACATCATCGACACGCCGGGCCACGTCGACTTCACGATTGAAGTCGAACGCAGCCTGCGCGTCCTCGACGGCGCGGTGGCCTGTTTCGACGGCGTTGCCGGGGTGGAACCGCAATCGGAAACGGTGTGGCGCCAGGCCGACAAATATGGCGTGCCGCGGATGTGCTTCATCAACAAGCTCGACCGGACCGGCGCCAATTTCGAATATTGCGTTCAATCGATCATCGACCGTCTGGGCGCACGTCCCGCTGTCCTCTACATCCCGATCGGCATCGAAGCCGAGCTGAAGGGTCTGGTCGATCTGGTCGAAAACCGCGCGATCATCTGGAAGGATGAGGCGCTGGGCGCCGAATTCTTCTTTGAGGAAATCCCCGCCGACCTCGTTGAAAAAGCCGCGAAATATCGCAGCGACCTGATCGAAATCGCCGTCGAGCAAGACGACGATATCATGGAAACCTATCTGGAGGGCACCGAACCCGACGTCGCGACGCTGAAAAGCCTGATCCGCAAGGGCACGCTGAACCAGTCGTTCGTCCCCGTCGTGTGCGGCAGCGCGTTCAAGAACAAGGGTGTTCAGCCGCTGCTCGACGCCGTGGTCGACTATCTGCCCTCGCCGCTCGACATCGAAGATGTGAAGGGCGTCAAGATGGACAGTCTGGAACCCGACAGCCGTCCCGCCGCCGACGATGCGCCGTTCAGCGCGCTGGCGTTCAAGGTGATGAACGATCCGTTCGTCGGCAGCCTGACCTTCATCCGCATCTATTCGGGCACGCTCAACAAGGGCACCTATCTGAATTCGGTCAAGGACAAGAAGGAAAAGGTCGGCCGCATGCTCGAAATGCATGCGAACGAGCGCAAGGACGTCGATGAAGCCTTCGCGGGCGACATCATCGCGCTGGCGGGGATGAAGGAAACGACGACCGGCGACACTTTGTGCGCCGAACGCATGCCGATCATCCTCGAACGCATGGAATTTCCCGATCCGGTCATCGAACTGTCGGTCGAACCCAAGACCAAGGCCGATCAGGAAAAGATGGGCATCGCATTGAACCGTCTGTCCGCCGAAGATCCGTCGTTCCGCGTGTCGACCGACCATGAATCGGGCCAGACGATCATCAAGGGGATGGGCGAGCTCCACCTCGACATCATCGTCGACCGCATGAAGCGCGAATTCAAGGTCGAGGCCAATGTCGGCGCGCCGCAAGTGGCGTATCGCGAAAGCCTGGCCCGCCAGGTCGACGTCGATTACACCCACAAGAAACAGTCGGGTGGTTCGGGCCAGTTCGGCCGCGTCAAGGTGACCGTGATCCCCGGCGAACGCGGGTCGGGAATCACCTTCAGCGACGAGATCAAGGGCGGCAACATTCCGCGCGAATATATCCCGGCGGTCGAAAAGGGCATGCGCGAATCGGCTGAAAACGGCCATATGATCGGCTTCCCGATCATCGATTTCGAAATCAAGCTGACCGACGGCGCCTATCATGACGTCGATTCATCGGCGCTGGCGTTCGAAATTGCGGGCCGCGCGGCGATGCGCGAAGTGGCGGCGAAGGCCGGCATCAAGCTGCTCGAACCGGTGATGAAGGTCGAGGTTGTCACGCCCGAGGATTTCATGGGCGACGTGATCGGCGATCTCAATTCACGGCGCGGCCAGATTCAGGGCACCGACAGCCGGGGCAATGCCCAGGTCGTCGAAGCGCTGGTGCCGCTCGCCAACATGTTCGGCTATGTCAACCAGCTGCGCTCGTTCAGCCAGGGCCGCGCGCAATATACGATGCAATTCTCGCACTATGAAGAAGTGCCGACGAATGTCGCCGAAGAGGTAAAGGCCAAGATGGCCTGACCCCGGCAGACATTGCCAAACGAAAACGGGCGCCGCGATCCTCCGGGACTGCGGCGCCTCTTTTTTGGACGTCAGAACATCCGGCTTCCCAGCGGCACATCCTTGTCGGGGGCGAACAGTGTGACCGCACCGTTTTCATCGGGAAAGCCGAGCGTGAGCACCTGCGACATGGTCTTGCCCACCTGACGCGGCGGGAAATTGACCACGGCGGCGACCAGCCGTCCGGGCAAGTCGGCCAGCGCGTAATTTTCGGTAATCTGCGCCGAGCTCTTTTTGATCCCGACCACAGCACCAAAATCGATCGTCAGCACAAAGGCGGGTTTGCGCGCACCGACCAGCGGCGCGGCGTCCAACACCCGCCCGACGCGAATGTCGACGCGCAGAAATTGGCCAAAATCGACGGTTTCGGCTGCATCGGCGCTTTGTTCGGGTAACAGGTGCATGATCCTCGCTTTCGACAAGTGCGACGTTTTTGCCACAACGGACAACAATCGTTTGGCCCCGCCTTCTCATTACGAAATTTTTGGGTCACAACAAGCGCAGGGCGAGAACATTGTTTCCCGCCGCAGGATCAATCCATCGTTTTTGGTCACAACCATTTCACACAGGGGCAGACAATGAGCGCATCAAAATTTAAGTCAGCGACGATGGCGTGGCTGGCATGCGGCACCGCCGCCGTGGCGCTGCTATCCGCGCAGCCTGCGTTTGCGCAGGAGGACATTACGCCCGCCGCAGAAACTGCGGACGAAGATGCATCTGCGATCATCGTGCTCGGCACGCGCCGTACCGATCGGACCTCGACAACCTCGCCCTCGCCGGTCGACGTGATCAGCGCGGGCGAACTGGCCACGCAGCCGGCCACCAATATCTTAGACTCGGTCAAGAACGTCGTCCCATCGTTCTTTGTCGGCCAGAAT
>JBEGPL010000129.1:0-4948 GCA_041181445.1 Pseudomonadota bacterium | reverse complement strand
TTGACGATCCGGGTTTCAGCGCATCTTCGCCCGATATGACCAGCTTGACGATTTTGACGCCTTCGTCGTGGCAATGGGCAATGAACCCGCGCATCGCATCGGCGCCCTGGCCGTTGAAAATGTTGCCGGTGTCGTCACCCTCGGGCGAGCGTTCGAGCGTCGAGGGGATCAGGCGCGGACCCGGCGTTGCGCCCGCTTCGATGGCGCGCGCCAGCTCGACTTCGATGCCGTCATCCAGCGCGCCGGCGGAATAGGCGCTGGTGAACCCGCTTTCGAGCAGCACGCGCGCGTTGCGCCACGCCGCGACCTTGAGCTCGTCAGGCGGGAGCATGAATTGATGATAGATTTTCTCGACTGATGACCCCCAGCTGAGGTGGGCGTGCGCCTCCACCATGCCGGGCATCAGCGTCTTGCCGCTGCCATCGACGACGACGTCGCCGGGTGCGGCCGTGATCGGCGCCGCGCTGACGGCGGCGATCGTGTCGCCGTCAACCAGCACATCGGCGGGCGTGTCGAGCATCGCCGCGCCGTCAAAGATACGGGCATTTTTGATCAGTGTGCGCATCTGTCCCATCCCGATTATCGTCATTGCGGCCTATCATCGCGATTGTGTTGATAAGATCAAATAGTGATATTTGGATATTCCATAGTCATTGTCTATGGATTGGGCGCGCGGGTCGCGTGCGCCAGAAATGCTTCGGCGGCGGGCGAGAGCGCCGCATCGCGCAGACTGAGCACGCCAACCTGACGCAGAAAAGCGGCTTCGCGAATGCGCGCGGCACGCAGTACCCCCACTGACAGTTCGGCGGCGGCGACCGCGCGCGGCAGGATGGTGACATAGTCGCTGTGCTGGACGATGGCCTTGGTGGTGAGCAGCGAATCGCAGCGTATGACGTTGAGCGGCGTGGGCACCTGCGCCGCAACGAACAGCGCGTCGATCTGGCGGCGGAATGCGCCGACCGCGTCGGGCAACACCCACGGCAGGCCGGTCAGGTCATGCAGCGACACGGTCGCGGGCAGGGCATCATTTGCCTGTCCGACAATCAGGTCAAACGGGTCCTGCGCGACGGCGACTTCGCTCAAATCGTCGGGGGCCCCTTCCAGCCCGACGGTGACCACCGCGAGGTCGATGCGCCGCGCGCGGAGCATGGCGTGGAGTTCGGCGTCGGGGCGTTCCAATATGCGCAGCTGGAAATGCGGGACCGCCTGCCGAAACGCGGCGACGGCGCCGGGGACCAGCGTGGCGAGCGCGCCCGGCGTGCCGCCGATGGTCAACGGTCCGGCGACATTGACCGCGAGCAGGTCAATCTCGCGCCGCGCCCCCGCGATCAGGCTGTCGATGGCTTCGGCGCGCCGTTCGAGCGCGATTCCCGCCGCCGACAGGATGATGCCCGTGCGCTTGCGTTCGAACAAAATCGTTCCCAGCGCGCGTTCGAGCTGTGCGACGGCGACCGAGACCGAGGGCTGCGACAGGTTGAGATCGCGCGCTGCGCCACTGATCGACCCCGCGCGGCACACCGCCAGAAACACCTGCATCGCGCGCGGATCTAGCTTCATCATGCGTCCCCTGCCATCGGTTCGCCGACTATTTATCCATAGGCTAAGACTATGACAATGCAAAAAGTGATTATTTGATTTTGGGCGTGGGGCGCGGCATTTTGTGAAGCGGCTGGTCCTGAACGGAACGATTTTCGGCGCATTGTGCGGCCTATCAATCGCATCGTTTGGCCATATTGATAAAAGTTGATCGTGATTGATCGCACTTTGGAACAAGCAGAGTCTGTCGAAAACGGCACCATAAGCCGCAGATCATTTTGGGAGGGTTACCATGAAAAAGTTCGGTTTTCTGGCGTCATCGGCGCTTGTCGGCCTCGCGGCGCTCAGCGTCCCGGCACAGGCCTTTGCCCAAAATGGCGAAGCCGCCGAAGCTGCCGATGACAGCGACACCATCATCGTGACGGCACGCAAACGCGCCGAGGACATTATCGACGTGCCGGTGGCGGTCACTGTGGCGACCGCCGCCCAGCTTGAACGCGATCAGGTGTACAACCTCAACGACCTGCAACGCATCACCCCGGCGCTGGAAATCAGCCAGACGTCAGGCGGCGAAACCAATGGCGGCGGCCGTTTGCGCGGCGTCGGCACCGGCGTGTTCAATCCGTCGGTGGCGTCTTCGGTCGCGCTCGTCGTCGACCAGTCGCCGATCGGCAATTTGGCGTTTCCGCAGTTGTTCGACATCGGTCAGATTGAAGTGTTGCGCGGTCCGCAGGGCACCCTCTTTGGTCAGGGCGCATCGGCCGGCGTGCTCAACGTGTCGACCAAGGCGCCGTCGACAGCGGCATTTGGCGCGTCGGGCAGCATTGATTTCGCCGACAAGGGCACCGCAGGATCGGAAGTGGGCGAATTCATCGTCAATGCTGCGGTCAATGCGCCGCTCGGCGACAAGGCGGCGATCCGCTTGTCCACACAGTATAAAAAGGAAACCGGACTGCAACGCAGCACAACGACCGGCAAGGACAATGAAATTGCCGATCTGGGCGTGCGCCTGCGCGCGCTGATCGAGCCGAGTGACACGTTCAAGATCAACCTGAGCGCCGAATATGGTCAGGAAAAGAGCGACGGCCAGACTTTCTTTGCGATCGCAGTGCGTCCGAATTCGACAACGCCTTTTGGTCCCCCGGGCGCGACGCTCGGCGGGATTTCGGCGGGGGCCTATCTGGGGGCAGCCCCGGGATGCGCCATGACCGTGATATCGGAACGCGCCGAGGAATATTGCGAAGCGTTGCCGACCGACATGAAGCTGAGCATTGGTGCGGTCAGCGCTGTCATCGACGCCGAACTCAGCGATTCCGTCACGCTGACGTCGGTGACATCCTATCGCGAGCGCACCTTCCTGCAATTCAGCCGCGACTTTTCGCGGATAAGCTCCGCTCCGGCAGCGCGTCAGGAACGCACGCGCGAGGACAGCCGCGGGTTCAGCCAGGAATTGCGCGCCAATTTCGCGGTCGACAATTTCGATCTGGTGGTCGGCGGCTTCTATACCGATTTTCAGTTCGACCGGACGCCGATTGGCACCGGGCCCTTCACCTTTGGGGTCAACACATTGGGCAACCGGATTGGCTTCAGCGTTTGCACATCGACCGGCGGCTTCTGTCCCGTGGCCACCAGCTTCACCAAGGAACGGACCGAAAACCGCACATTGGCGGGCTTTGCCGATGCGACCGTCAAACTGGCCGACCAGTTTGAAATCTTTGGCGGCATCCGCGTCTCCGATTACAAGAACAGCACTGGTGTGGGGGTCAATGTGCTGGCGCCGACGTCAACGTTCAAGGCGAGCGAAAGCAATGTGTCGGGCCGCGTCGGGGCCAGTTTCCGGCCCAATTCGGACACGAACATCTTCATGTCCTATGCCAAGGGATATAAACCGACGGCGGTCGGCACCAACCCTGCCGGCGCGCTGTTCCAACTGCGTCCCGAAAAGACCGATGCGTTCGAATTCGGGGCAAAGGCGCGGGTTGGCCGTCTGCAACTGGCCGGCAATCTGTTCTATACCAAGCTGGTCGATTTTCAGAGCCAGACCAGCGTGTTCGTCGGCACGGCGCTGGTGTCGCAGCCACTCAACATCCCCAAACTCAAGTCGAAGGGTTTCGAGTTGACGGCGATGGGGCAAATTGCGCCCGGTTTGAACATCAACGGCGGTTACCAGTATAATGAGCTCAAATATCCCGCCGGATATCTGGGTGATGACGGCGGCGCGCTTGGCGGCACCCAGTTTCTGAACGCGCCGAAGCATAAATTGTCGATGTCGACCGAATATAGCACGGCGCTTGGCGGCAGCATGGAATTGTTCGTCAACGCCAATTTAATCTATAAGACCAAAGTGTTGTTGGCCGCACGCGCCGATCCGCGTTATCGTTATCCGGCGCATGAAATCATCAACCTCGGCCTGGGCATCCGCCAGCCCGACGGCAATTGGAACGCGTCGCTGTTTGTCCGCAACCTGACAAAGGAACGCGAACCGACGGCCTATCTGGCCAGCACCTTTGCCGGGCAGGCCGACGGCGGCATCCGGGCATGGCCGGTTGCGGGCCTGACCGCCCGTGTGGTGGGTGTCAGGGTCGGGTTCGGCTTCTGATCCGGTCAGGGTTGTTGCGCGGGCCGGGGTTATTCCCGGCCCAAGCATTTTGGCCGCCGCAAAATATGCTATCGAGGCGAAATGGCGACACCGGATACAGCGCGGCAAATTGCCGCCATGGGATCGGAACTTGGCCCGGCCGTGCTGGACCAGTGCAAACAATTGTTCGATGCCCAGCAGTCGCACCGGGCGCTGGCGCTCCCGCCCATTGCGACCGACCTCGCCTATGGCCCGCATGTCCGCCACCGGCTCGATCTTTATGCGGAACCGGGCGGGGCGCGGCGGCCTGTGCTGGTTTTTGTCCATGGCGGCGGTTTCCTGAAAGGGGACAAGGGCGGCGGCACCGCATGGTCCAACGCTGCCGTCGGGCGGATGGCGGCGGCGCGCGGCTGGTTGGGCGTCGTGATCAACTATCGGCTGGCCCCCGACGACATGTGGCCGGCGGGCGCAGAGGATGTCGCGGCGGTGGTCGACTGGGTGCGCGCGCATGCCGACGAATATGGTGCTGATCCTGCGCGCATCATCCTGTGCGGCACGTCGGCAGGGGCGGTGCATGTTGCAGGCTATCTGAAGCTGCGACCCGGCCACTATAACGACGTGTGCGGCGCGGTACTGCTGTCGGGCCTTTATGGCTATACCCCGCTCGACGACCGCGACACGCTCTATTTCGGGCCGCAATCCGATTATGCGACGCGGATGCCGATGGACGCCTTGGTCGAAACTGGCCTGCCGCTGCTGATCGCGTGTGCACAACATGACCCGCCGCGTTTTCAGGCCGAGTTTCTCGGGCTGATGCATGCGCGGCTGGCGCGG
>JBEGPL010000128.1:0-15431 GCA_041181445.1 Pseudomonadota bacterium | reverse complement strand
GGATAAAGCCCATGAATCTCTTCATCGAATCCTTGCTCACCCTGCTGGTCTTTTCCTGATCGGCGTGGGTATCGGCTGGGTCATTTGGGCGCCGAAAGCGTCATAATCGCCGCCCCTTCGGGGCTGCGACACCATTATTAGGGGATAGGTCATGTTCACCTGGATGCAGGAATATTGGTATTTGTGCCTGATCGCGTTGCTGATCGGGATCGCCACCGGATGGTGGATCTGGGCGCGTTATGCGCTGGACGCCGATGTCGCGGCGCCCGTGATCGCCGCACCCGCCGCGCCGCTGGTGCCCGCCAAGCCCGACATTCCGGTCGCCGCGCCGGTCAAATTTGCCGAGGCGCCGGCCCCGGTGGTCGCCGCACCGGCAGCGACAGCGGCACCGAAAATTGCCGCCGCCGTTGGTGCGCCGGACAATCTGGAGCTGATCAAGGGCGTCGGGCCAAAGCTGAACGCGCTGCTGATTTCGCTGGGCGTGCGCCGGTTCGACCAGATTGCCGCGTGGGGTGCCAGCGAAGTCGCCGAAGTCGACCAATTTCTGGGCAATTTCACCGGGCGGATCGACCGCGACAACTGGATCGATCAGGCTGGCCTGCTCGCGCGCGGCGACACCGCCGCGTTCGAGGCGAAATATGGATCGCTGGGCAGCGAAATCAAATAGGCCGGACGGCAATTTGCAACACCAAAAGGGGGGCGGGACGCTGCGGCATCCCGCCCCCCTTCTGTGTTGGCTGGGTTCAACGCGCATCGATTCGTGGTGAGGACAGACGGAGCGCAGCGGGGCCGAAGGCGGGCGTAGCCCTACTCTTGTCTCGAACCACTTGGCGCGGCCTCGCGGTAGGTCGGTCCTTCGCGACGGGCTTTCAGCCTTTAGCTTCAAGCCCTCCTCAGGACGAACGGGCCTATGTGCGTGCGCTGGTCCGAGGCGGAAATGCGCTAACGGTCCGTTCCTGATATCAACTGGCCCCCTGCCTGCACAGGGGCGACGATCAAGCCTCGCCCAACCCCGTTCGTCCTGCGCCTGTCGAAGGACGATGCGGGCGCGCGCCCGTAACCGCTACCCCTCCGCCGCGGCCACCGGGGCGTCAACCGCGCGGATCAGCAACTTGTCGATCTTGCGCCCGTCCATGTCGACGATTTCGAAGCGCCAGCCCTGATTGGTAAAGGTCTCGCCGGTTTGCGGCAGATGTTTGAGCACCCACAGCACATGCCCCGCCGCCGTGGCATAATCGCGGTCGTCGGGCAGCGTCAGCCCCAGCCGTTCGGCGAGCGCGTCGGCGGGCATCGCCCCCGCGACCAGCAAGCTGCCATCATCGCGTTCGACGACAAAGGGTTCGGACCCGATGTCCTGATCCGACGCAAATTCGCCCGCGATCGCCGACAACATGTCGGCGGGGGTCACGATCCCTTCAAAATGTCCATATTCGTCGTGGACGAGCAGCATCGGCACATCGGCGGCGCGCAGGCTTTCCAATGCGTCCATCGCGTCGATCTGGTCGGGCACGACATCGGCGCGGCGCATCAGCACGCGCAGGTCGATGGTGTCGCCGCGAAACAGCGCCCCGGCAATGTCGCGCGCCTGCACCACGCCGATGATCGCGTCGATCGACCCTTCCGCCACCGGCAGCCGTGTGTGCGGCGTCGCCATCATCTTTTCACGCACATCGTCGGCGGCAACGTCGGCGTCGATCCAGTCAACCTCGATCCTGGGCGTCATCACTTCGCGCACCGGCCGGTCGGCCAGCCGGACCACGCCCGATATGATCGCGCGTTCGCTTTCCTCGATCACCCCCGATTGCGTGGCCTCGGCGACGATCAGGTGCAATTCCTCTGCCGTCACCCGGTTCTGCGATTCGCGCGTCAGCCCGAGCAGGTGGAAAATGATCCGCGACGTCCCGTCGAGCAGCCACACCAGCGGCGCGGCAATGCGCGACAGCAGGTCGAGCGGCCACGCCATCACCACCGCAATTTTTTCGGGCGCGCGCAGCGCAAATTGCTTGGGCACCAGTTCGCCGATGATCAACGAGATATAGGTCGTCGCGCCGATCACCAGCACGAACCCCGCCGTCGCCGCCGTTTGCGCCGACAGGTCCAGCAGCGCCGCCAGCCGCTCTGCCACCGGATCGCCCAGACTGGCACCCGAATAAGCCCCGGCGAGGATGCTGATCAGCGTGATCCCGACCTGCACCGTCGACAGGAAGCGCCCGGGGTCGGCGGCCAGCGTGCGCGCGACGGCCGCGCCCTTGTGCCCGGCACGTTCCATCGCCATCAACCGCTGCGGCCGCGACGACACGATCGCCAGTTCGGACATGGCGAACACACCGTTCAGGCCGATCAGCGCGACGATGATGCCAACATCGATCCACGGAAAGGGCGCCATCGCGGTTACCCCGCCCCCAGATTGAAGCTGGCGCGCAGCCCGTCGATCACAAATTGCGCCGCCAGCGCCGCGAGCAACACGCCGAGCAGCCGCGTGATCACCGCTTCGGTCTTTGCCCCCATCAGCCGCATCAGTGGTCCCGCCGCCAGCAGCGCGGCGAGCGTGAGCGCCAGCACCGCCGCCAGCGCGCCCAATATCACCAGCGCACGGTCGATCCCCTCATTCTGCGATACCAACAGCATCACAGATGCAATCGACCCCGGCCCGGCAATCATCGGCATCGCCATCGGGAAAATCGACACATCCTCAATCTCGGGCGTGTCGATGATTTTTTGCGCGCGTTCCTCGCGCCGCTGGGTGCGTTTTTCGAACACCATGTCGAGCGCGATGACGAACAGCATGATGCCGCCCGCGATCCGGAAACTGTCGAGTTCGATGTGCAGCGCGCCAAGCAATTGTTCGCCGAACAGCGCGAAAACCAGCAGGATCAGACCCGCAACGGCGACCGCGCGGATCGCCATGCCGCGCCGCTGCGCACCGTTCGCCCCGGTGGTCACGCTGGCATAAATGGGCGCGCAGCCCGGCGGGTCGATCACCACGAACAGCGTGACAAAGGCCGAGAAAAACAGCTCCATCATGGCGCTTTGGCCTTCGGGGCGTCGGATGCGTCGAGCACCGGTGGCGGCGGCGCGGCGACCGGATCATCGATGACATTCGCCATCGCGTCGCCGTTCCTGCGCGAAACAGTGACCTGCCGTGAACCATCGGGGCGCACGGTCGTCGACCATCTGAGTGACGTGTCGTCCGACGCACCCCATTGCTTGTCATCGCCCGGTAAAAGAACATCGGTTGCATCGGGCAGCGCCGGTCCGCACGTCGCCACCTTGGCCTCGATGAACTCGGGCGCGGCGCGCGGCGTTCCGTTGATCGGCGCGCCATGGTCGAGCACCCAGCGAAACGTGCCGTCCTTTTGCCGCCGCCAGATGGTGGTGAAATAACCATAAGCCCCGCCCGGTCCCTGCCACGCGCCGGTTGTGGCCGCCGCCGTGCCGTCGCAGCTCATCTGCACGCTGTGCGGTTGCCATGTCACCGACGCCGCCGGATTGGCGCGGCCCTTCAGCCAATTGGCAGCCAGGACCCGCTGCGGCACGAACATCACGGCGCCATCAGCGGCTGTCGCGCGGAACGCGGTCCACTGCCCCTTTTCCTGCGCCAGCCGTGCGAAGGCGAGTTCGGCGGCGATGACGGCGCTGGGGTTGGCGGCCAGCGGACGCTCGCCCGGGCGCAGACCTTGCGGCGCGCAAGCCGCCAGCGCGAACATCGACAGGGCAAGAAGCGCGCGGCGCATCGTCAGAAACCGTCCGGCACGGACAGGCCCGCGCGGCGATGCGCGGCGACCAATGTGTTGCGCAGCAAGCAGGCGATGGTCATCGGCCCGACGCCGCCGGGGACCGGGGTGATCGCACCCGCGACCTCCGCCGCCTCGGCATAGGCGACATCGCCGACCAGGCGGCCCTTGGCACCGTCGGTCGCGGGCGGCAGCCGGTTGATGCCGACGTCGATCACGCAAGCGCCGGGCTTGATCCAACTGCCGCGGATCATTTCGGGGCGGCCCACCGCTGCCACGACAATATCGGCGCGGCGCACCACGCTGGCCAGATCGCGCGTCCGGCTGTGGGCGATGGTGACGGTGCAATTTTCGGCGAGCAACAATTGGGCCATTGGCTTGCCGACAATGTTCGACCGGCCAATCACCACGGCATCGAGGCCGGACAAGTCGCCGACCACATCGCGCAGCAGCAACAGGCAGCCATAGGGGGTGCACGGCACCAGCGCGTCCTGGCCCGTCGCCAGCCGTCCGGCGTTGATGACGTGGAAACCGTCGACATCCTTGGCCGGGTCGATCGCCGCGAGCACCGCATTTTCATCGATCTGCGGCGGCAACGGCAGTTGCACGAGAATGCCGTCGACCGCATCGTCGGCGTTCAAGCGCGCCACCAGCGCGAGCAGGTCGGCCTGTGCCGTGGTGGCGGGCAGGCGGTGTTCAAAGCCGGCCATGCCGACCTCTGCCACCGCCTTGCCCTTGGCCCCGACATAAACCGCGCTCGCCGCATCGTCGCCGACCAGCACCACCGCCAGCCCCGGCGCGCGGCCGGCGCGCACGGCAAAGGCCGGGACGGCCGCCGCCACCCGCATGCGCAGCGACGCGGCGAACGCCTTGCCATCAATGCGCGCGGCGGCGGCCAGCACCTCAGCCATATTGGGCCGCGATGCCATAAAGATAGTTCAGAACCGGGCCGCGCAAGATCATCAACAGGATCAGCACGGCCATCGGCGTCAGATCGATCCCGCCGAAATCGGGGATGATGCGGCGGAAAGGACGGTACACCGGTTCGGTGATCCGGCCGAGCACATGCCACAGCTGGGCGACAAAATCATTGTGCGTATTGATGACGTTGAACGCGATCAGCCACGACAGGATTGCTTGCAGGATGATGATCCACCAGACCACCTGTAACAGGATATCCAGAATTTGAATGAGCATGATGAGCAACGAAATTCTCCTGGCATGGCGGCGACCCCCGGCCCCGTGCCGTCCTTAGCGGTGAACGAGGGTTCCTGCACCCCTTGCCGTGAAAATTTCCAGCAGCATGGCGTGCGGCACCCGCCCGTCGAGGATGACGGCGGCGTCGACCCCCGCGATGACGGCGGCGACGCAGGTTTCCAATTTGGGGATCATCCCGCCGCTGATCGTCCCGTCGGCCTGTAACGCGGCAATCGCCGCCGGGTCCAGATCGGTCAGCAGCGCGCCGTCCTTGTCCAGCACGCCCGCAACATCGGTCAGCAGGAACAGCCGCGCCGCGCCCAGCGCCGCCGCAATCGCCCCCGCCATCGTGTCGGCATTGATATTATAAGTCTGGCCGTCGTCGCCCAGGCCAATGGGCGCGATCACCGGGATGATCCCCGCGTCGGACAATGTGTCGAGCACGCGCCGGTCGACCTTTGACGGTTCGCCGACAAAGCCAAGGTCGACCGCCTGTTCGATGTTGCTGCCCGGGTCCTTGACCGTGCGACGAACCTTGGTCGCGGTGACGAACCCCGAATCCTTGCCCGACAGGCCGACCGCGCGCCCACCCGCCGCACCGATCCACGCCGCAATTTCCTTGTTGATCGCGCCCGACAGCACCATTTCGGCGACCTTGGCGGTTTCGGCGTCGGTGACGCGCAGACCATCGACGAATTGGCTTTCGACGCCCAGTTTCGTGAGCATCGCGCCGATTTGCGGCCCGCCGCCATGGACGACCACCGGGTTGATGCCGACCGCCTTGAGCAGCACGACATCTTCGGCAAAGTCGCGGGCGGCGTCGGGGTCGCCCATCGCATGGCCGCCATATTTGACCACGAATGTCTGCCCGGCGTAGCGTTGCAGATAGGGCAGCGCTTCGACCAGCGTTTCCGCCTTGGTCA
The DNA here is from genome assembly GCA_041181445.1 of Pseudomonadota bacterium. GTDB lineage: Bacteria > Pseudomonadota > Alphaproteobacteria > Sphingomonadales > Sphingomonadaceae > Sphingopyxis. Next base: position 9,577 of record JBEGPL010000128.1, on the reverse strand, counting down.
GCATTGCAGGGTCGGGGGCGTGCGCGCTCATGCGGGCTCGGCTCCGTCGATCCGCCGGCCGATGGCGACAACCGCCATGACGATGAGCGGCACCATCACCGCTGACAGCACGATCTTGGCGATCATCTGCCCCATCATCAGTTCGCCGATGGGGCGGACGCCATAAAAACTGACGGTGATGAAAATCAACGTATCAACGATCTGGCTGAGCGCGGCGGCTATGAAACCGCGGAGCGCGATCCATTTGCCCGTCCCCGACGTTAGCCGCGAAAACAGCCAGACGTTCAGGCTGACGGACACGCCATAAGCCAATATCCCCGCCGCCATCATGCGGCCGCTTTGTCCGACAATGATCGGGAAGGCGGCCTTGGCCGGTTCATACATGCCTTTGTCGGTCGGCAAGTTCAGCACCAAAACCGCGAACAGAATTGCAACGAAAAGCGGGATGAAGCCATAGCGCACCAGCCGGTCAGCCACCGCGCGACCGTGGAGTTCGGCGATGCCGCTCGAAATTGCGATGAGCGTCAGAAAAGGGAAAATCCCGGCCTCGACCGCGAGCGGGCCGAGTGCGACCTGTTTCGCGCCCAGAAAACCGCCTAGCGGGACCATGCCGCCATATAGTATGGCGAAAAGCAGAAGCGAGGGCGCAATCGCGCGCGAAGACGTCATGTTCATGGCAATGCCGCTTATCGCCTTTTGGGGACAGTGGAAAGGGCTGGCGGGAGACGGGGGGACGGGCACGGTCCCCACGATCGTCACCCTGAACTTGTTTCAGGGTCCATGGCCAGACCGTTCGGACAGCGTGGCGGTAAATGCACGCACCGACCATGGATGCTGAAACGAGTTCAGCATGACGAACAACAGCGATGGATGGGAATATTTGCCGCCCCTTGCCAGCCCTGCCCAACCGGCTAGACAGGGCGGCAACATCAGTCGGGGGAATGCCGCACCATGGAACGCTTTATCGGTTTGATCGGCATCGTCGCCATTTTGGCCATCGCCGTGCTGTTCTCGGCGAACCGCCGGTGGATCCGCCCGCGCGTCATTGTCCCTGCCTTCCTGTTGCAGGCCGGGTTCGCCTTTTTCGTGCTGGTGACGCCGTGGGGCGTGCGCGTCATCAAGGCGATGTCGGCGGGCGTGTCGAACCTTTTGTCCTATGCCGACAAGGGCACGGCGTTTCTGTTTGGCGAGGCGCTGACCCAGCCGCCGTTCGGCAAGGCGGTGTTTGCCATCGGCGCACTGCCGGTGATCATCTTTTTCGCGTCGCTCATCTCGGTCCGCTATTACCTTGGCATCATGCAGCTGATCATCAAATGGGTCGGCGGCGCGATCCAGAAAATCACCGGCATCACCAAGGTCGAAAGCCTGGGCGCGGCGGCGAACATCTTTGTCGGGCAGAGCGAAAGCCCGCTGGTCATCCGCCCCTATCTGGCGGGGCTGACGCCGTCGCAATTGTTCACCGTGATGACCGTGGGCATGGCGGGGGTCGCGGGGACCATATTGGGCGCCTATGCCGGAATGATCGGCGAACAATTGCTCCCCTATCTGCTCGCGGCCAGTTTCATGTCGGCCCCCGGCGGCATTTTGATGGCCAAGATCATCATGCCCGACGACCCCAAGGACATCGGCATCGAACCCGTCATCATGCCCGAGGCGAGCCATGACGAAGAAAAGCCCGCGAACATCATCATGGCGGCGGCGCAGGGCGCGCAGACCGGCGTCAAGCTGGCCGTCGCGGTCGGCGCGATGGTGCTGGCGTTCGTCGCGCTGGTCGCGCTGGCGAATGGCATGCTTGCGGGGATCGGCGGATGGTTCGGCCAGGACGGCTGGTCGTTTCAGGCGGCGATCGGGACCATTTTTGCCCCGGTCATGTATCTGGTCGGGGTGCCGTGGGAGCAAAGCGGCGTGGTCGGATCGCTGTTTGGCACCAAAGTCGTGCTCAATGAATTTGTCGCCTTTATCGAACTGGGCGGGTTGCAGGCGGGCGGCGCGCTGTCGCCCGGCGCAATCGTCATCGCCACCTTTGCATTGTGCGGCTTTGCCAATTTTTCCAGCATCGCGATCCAGATGGCGGTGACCGGCGGGCTCGCGCCGAACCAGCGGCCGATGATCGCGCGGCTGGGGCTGAAAGCATTGCTCGCGGGGTCGCTGGCCAATCTGATGTCGGCGACACTGGCAGGGTTGATGCTGAGCGTTGCGCCGCCCGCGCCGGTGGCAAAGGCAAAAGCCTCCGAAAAGGTGGAGATATTTGACGCCAAAGCCCCCGCAATGGCGGTGGGTGAGGCCGCCCCGGCCGCCCAGCCAGCGCCGTAACGTCGCACCGGTTGAGGCGAAGGCGACGCCGTCGACATAAGCGGCGCGCGCGGTGAATTTGACGAACGGCGGTCCGGATTCGCCAAGTTGTCAAGGTTTTGCCGTGTCGTCCTTCAGCAGCACTTGTGCCTCTTCGGCAATCGCGTCGCCGTCGGCATCCCAATTGTCGAAAATCGCCCGCAGCGTGTCGCGCGGCAGGCCTTCGACGAAATGGGCTTCGCTGATATATAATTCCTTCTTGTCGTTGCGCGATGCTTTGAGCACGTCGAACGCGACATTCATGCTTTCCAGCCATTCGGAGGGCGGGTCGACAATGTCGGTGAATTCGGCCGACAGATACATATAGGTGCAGTTCTTCTTGTCGACACAGCCGCCCAGCGTCACCGACGTCGGCTGGCCATCGACGGTGATCAGCATCGTCGGCAGCGTCGGGTTATATTTGAAGTCGCGCGGGGCATAACCCATTTCCTCCAGCACGGTAAAAAACGCCTCGGGGCTTTTCAGGCTGATCGGGGCACTTTGCGCGGCGGCGGGCGCGGCGAGCGCGCCCAGCGTGGCGGCGGTCAGGATCATCATCATATTGCGCATAGTCTTGCCTTTCGTCGAAATTCAGCGGGTGGGCACGGGTTCGGCCCCGGTCCAGTCGTAAAAGCCGCGCCCGGCTTTCTTGCCCACCCAGCCGGCCTCGACATATTGCATGAGCAGCGGCGCGGGGCGGAATTTCGGGTCGCCGGTGCCGCTGTGCAGCACGCGGATAATCTCCAGACATGTATCAAGCCCGATGAAGTCGGCGAGTGTGATCGGCCCCATCGGATGGTTGAGCCCCAGGCGGCATCCGGCGTCGATGTCGCGCATGCTCGCCACGCCCTCACCCAGCGCGAAAATGGCTTCGTTGATCATCGGCATGAGCACGCGGTTGACGATGAAGCCCGGGGCGTCATTGGCGTGGACAATCTGTTTGCCCAGCGATGCGCCAAACGCCTCGACCGTGCCGAGCGTCGCGTCGCTGGTCGCCAGCCCGCGGATCAGTTCGACCAGCCCCATCACCGGCACCGGATTGAAAAAATGGACGCCGACAAAGCGCGCCGCGTCGGGCGCGGCCTGTGCCAGCCGGGTGATCGGGATGCTGCTGGTGTTGGTCGAAAGGATCGCGGTCGGCAACAGATGCGCCCCGACGCTGGCAAAGATCGCGCGCTTGACGGCCTCGCGCTCGGTCGCCGCCTCGATCACAAGGTCGCACGGAGCAAAGTCACCATGGTCGGCAACCGGCGTGATCCGTGCCAGCAGCGCGTCGGCGTCGGCACGCGCCATCTTGTCCTTGGCCACCAGCCGGTCGAGCCCCTTGGCGATGCCCGCCTTGCCCCGTTCGGCGTGGGACAGGTCAAGATCGCACAGCCGCACGGCATAGCCCGCGCCCGCCGACACCTGCGCAATCCCCGCGCCCATCTGGCCCGCGCCAATCACCCCGACCACCTTCACCATATTGTCTGCCCTTTTCGTCGCATCAGTCCTGACCGCGCGATGCCCCCGGCACCCACAGCACGTCGTCGGCACCATTGGTGTTGGCGGCGCGCGCCGCGACAAACAGCCAGTCGGACAGACGGTTGAGATAGGCCAGCGCGCTCGGGTTGAGCGGCGCCGCATTCATATTGGCGGCGACGGCGCTGCGTTCGGCGCGGCGCGCGGCGGCACGCGCGACATGCAGCGCGGCGGCGAGCGGCGAACCGCCGGGCAGGACAAAGCTGGCGAGCGGCGGGATATCCGCGTTCATCGCATCCATTTCGGCTTCAAGCCGCGCGGCCTGTGCCGGCACCATCCGCAGCGGTGTCCAGTCGAGCGGCGCGTCGGGCGTCGCAAGGTCGGCGCCCAGATCAAACAGGTCGTTCTGGATGCGCGCCAGTCGGGCCTGCACCGCGCCGCCGGCCAGCGCGGCGGCGACGCCGATCAGGCTGTTGGTTTCATCGACGTCGCCGATCGCCGCCATGATCGCCGACGATTTGGCGACGCGCGATCCGTCGACCAGCCCGGTCGTGCCGTCGTCGCCGGTGCGGGTATAGATTTTGTTCAGTTTGACCATGAACGGGCGGGCGCGTTTATTTGCCGCCGCCGGACGCCAGCAGACCCACGATGACAAGCAGCAAGATGGTCAGCGCCTGCCACTTCACCCGCGCGAACATCATCTGATTCTGTTTCAGGTGGTTTTCAGTGGCCGTCCCGTCGAGCGTGGCCTGATGACTCTGTGCGAAATGATAGAGGCCGCGCCCCAGCGCGAACAGCACCATGGCAGCGGCGGCGATAATGGCGAGGATCAATATATATTGCATGATGGCCTTCTTTTTCCTGTTTCCCTGACGGCAAACCGGGCGTGCCCCTCTCTTATACGCTTGTCAGCGAATATCCAGAGGGAAGCCGCTGTGCGCGAAGCTGTGCGGCCAGCGCGCGCCCATCGACCCCCGCCGTCCGCATCGCCGACAGGCTGGCCGCCGCATCGCGCTTCGCCAGCCGCAGGCCGTCATCACCGGCGACCAGCGGATGATGATGATAGCGCGGCACCGGCAATCCGAGCAGCGTCGCCAGCAGCACATGAATGGCGGTCGCATCGCGCAGGTCCATTCCGCGCATGACGTCAGACACGCCCATGGCGCCATCGTCGACGCTCGACGCCAGATGATAGCTGGCGGGGGCGTCCTTGCGTGCCAGCACGACGTCACCATGGCCGCGCGCATCGAGCGGCGTCATCACCCCGTCCATGTCCGCCGCCAGCGGCCCTGCGGCGTCCGCTGCGCGGTCGAGGGCGATCCGCCAGCAATGCGCGTCTGATGTCATGCGCGCCGCAGCTTCATCAGCGGCGATGTGGCGGCATGTGCCGGGATAGAGTGGCCCGGCGGGGCCGTGCGGCGCGGTCAGGCTGGCGGCAATGTCGGCGCGGGTGCAGAAACAGGGGTAGAGCAGGCCGCGCCCGCGCAAGTCGTCCAGCGCCGCCCGATACAGCGGCAGCCGCGCCGATTGGAACAGCGGGTCACCGTCGTGCGCCAGCCCCAGCCATGCAAGGTCCGCCAGCAACGCGTCGACATGTTCGCGGCGCGACCGCGCGCCATCAATATCGTCGATCCGCAGCAGAAAGCGGCCCTGTGCGGCGCGCGCCAGATCATGCGCCCGCACCGCGCTATAGGCATGGCCCAGGTGCAGCGCACCCGTCGGGCTGGGGGCGAAACGCGTGACGATCATCGCGCGCCGCCGCTGTTCCACCCATGATTTTGGGGGTATAAATCGCCGTTCATCCCATATCCTGTGCAAATGACCCCTTGACGTCACGAATCGGGCGCGGTTGTAATGCGCGGGTCATCGTGCGGGGACAAGGCCCCGTTGACGCCAATGGGAGGTGCCGTGTTCCACCCCGAACTCACCCGTCATCCGGACAGCTGCCCGGCGCTGGTGCTGAACGCCGATTACACGCCGCTCAGCTACTATCCGCTCAGCCTGTGGCCGTGGCAGACGGCCGTGAAGGCGGTCTTCCTTGACCGGGTGACGATCATCGAAAATTACACGCGCGAGATTCATTCGCCGACGCGGACCATGGCTATTCCCAGCGTGATCGCGCTGAAACAATATGTGAAGCCGTCGCAATATCCCGCCTTCACGCGGTTCAACCTGTTCCTGCGCGACCGGTTCGCGTGCCAATATTGCGGGTCGGGCAAGGATTTGACGTTCGATCATGTGCTGCCCCGGCGGCTGGGCGGCAAGACGAGCTGGGAAAATGTCACCACCGCCTGCGCGCCGTGCAACCTGAAAAAAGGTGGCCGCACCCCGCAGCAAGCCCATATGCCGCTGCACCGCCAGCCGTGGCGGCCGACCAGCTGGCAATTGCAGGACAATGGCCGCGCCTTTCCGCCCGGATATTTGCACCAAAGCTGGATCGACTGGCTCTATTGGGATGTCGAGCTGGAGGCTTGAATTTCGCGCGCCGTTCGTCCTGATCCTGTCGAAAGTCAGCGCCCGGCGCACCGTGCTTCGACAAGTTCAGCACGAACGGCATTTTATATGTCATTTGCTCCCCGCCCCTCCATCTCCGTTCGTCCTGAGCCTGTCGAAGGACAAAGCGGCGCGCGCCGCCCCACGCGGGGTTGAGCCCCTTCCATTCGTATGCGCCCCGCCTGCACGGACCGCCGCCCCCTTGACCTTTGCCATGTTGCGGCGCAGCATCGGCGCCGCTTATGAACGCGCTGCCGCCCATCACCCAAAATCCCGACATCCGCTATCTCGGGCGGATATTGGGCGATGTCATCCGCGCCTATGGCGGCGAAAAACTCTATCGTCAGACCGAATATATCCGCTCCGCCAGCGTTGACCGGCATCGCGGCGTCGCCGGGGCCGAGGCGATCGACCCCGGGCTGGGCGCGCTGTCGCTGGACGACACAGTCGCGTTCGTGCGCGGGTTCATGCTGTTTTCGATGCTCGCCAACCTGGCCGAGGACCGGCAGGGTGTCGCCGCCGAACCCGGTGCGAGTGTCGCCGAAGCGGTCGCGCGGCTGGCGAGCGAAGGCATCGACGCCGACGCCGTCCGCGCGCTGCTGGCCCATGCGCTGGTCGCGCCGGTGCTCACCGCCCACCCGACCGAGGTGCGGCGCAAGTCGATGCTCGATCACAAGGGCCATATTGCCGATCTGATGCGGCGGCGCGATGACGGCGCGGAGGAAACCGACGCGGGCGAGCCGATCGACGAGGCGATACGGCGGCAGATTGCGCTGCTGTGGCAAACCCGCCCGCTGCGTCAGGAAAAATTGTTCGTCGCCGACGAGGTTGAAAATGCGCTCGCTTACCTCCGCGACATATTCCTGCCGGTGCTGCCCAGCCTGTATGCGCGCTGGGAACGGGTGATCGGCCACCGGTTGCCCGCCTTCCTGCGCGTGGGCAGCTGGATCGGCGGCGACCGCGACGGCAATCCGTTCGTGACCGCCGATTCGCTGCGGCTGGCGCTGGCGAAATCGAGCGGCGCGGTGATCGGCTATTATTGCGACACGGTGCACGCGATGGGCGCCGAACTGTCGATCAGCAGCACTTTGGCGCATGTCCCCGCCGACGTGGTGGCGTTGGCCGAGGCGAGCGGCGACAATGCACCCAGCCGCCGCGACGAGCCTTATCGCCGCGCACTTTCGGGTATTTATGCGCGGCTGACCGCGACGCATCTGGCGCTGGCGGGGGTCGCCGCGCCGCGCCCGTCGGCGCTGACCGGCCTGCCCTATGCCGACCCGGGGGCCTTGCGCGCCGATCTGGTCGTGCTGGCGAACGGGCTGGCGGCGAGCGGCGGCGACAGTTTGAGCGGCGTCGGTGCACTGGGGCGGCTGATCCGCGCGGTTGATGTCTTCGGCTTTCACCTTGCGACGCTCGACATGCGCCAGAACAGCGCGGTGCACGAAGCGGTGCTGGCCGAATTATTCACGGTCGCCGGGGTCACCGGCGATTATCTGGCGCTGGACGAGGAAGCGCGCATCGCGCTGCTCCGCGCCGAACTGGCGGGCAACCGGCCGCTGGTCGCGCCGTGGCACACCTATAGCGAACTTGCGACCGGCGAGCTGGCGATCATCCGCGCGGCCGCCGACGCGCAGGCGCGGTACGGCGGCGATGCGATCCACCAATGGATCATCAGCAAGGCCGAAAGCGTGTCCGACCTGCTCGAAGTTTATGTGCTGGCGAAGGAGGGCGGGCTGTTCCGCGCCCGCGCCGACGGCGGGCCCGATAGCGGCCCGACCGCCAGCATCATGGCGGTGCCCTTGTTTGAAACCATCGCCGATCTGGAAATCGCCCCCGCCATCATGGCGCGATTCTTTGCGCTGCCCGAGATTGCCGCGCTGACCGCCGCGCGCGGGCATCAGGAAGTGATGATCGGCTATTCCGATTCGAACAAGGACGGCGGCTACCTCACCTCGACATGGAGCCTGCACCAAAGTTCGCAGGCGCTGACCCCGGTGTTCGACGCGGCGGGGACGGCGATGCAATTGTTCCACGGCCGCGGCGGCGCGGTCGGGCGCGGCGGCGGCAGCGCCTTTGCCGCGATCCGCGCCCAGCCGCACGGCACGGTGCAGGGGCGCATCCGCATCACCGAACAGGGCGAAGTAATCGCCGCGAAATTTGGCACGCGCGAAAGCGCGGCGGCCAATCTGGAGGCGATGGTGTCGGCCAGTCTGCACGCCAGCCTGGAACCCGAAGCCTTGAGCGCCGCCGATTGTGCGCGCTTTACCGCCGCGATGGATGACCTGTCGGGGCGTGCCTTCGCCGCTTATCGCGCGCTCGTCTATGATACCCCGAATTTCCGCAAATTGTTCCGCGCGATGACGCCGATCGCCGAAATCGCCTCGCTCAAAATCGGGTCGCGCCCGTCGAGCCGCACGAAAAGCGACGCGATCGAGGATCTGCGCGCCATCCCGTGGGTGTTCAGCTGGGCGCAGGCGCGCGTCATGCTGCCCGGATGGTACGGCGCGGGCCAGGCGCTCACCGGTTTTGCCGACAAGGGCCTGCTGCGCGACATGGCGGCAGGCTGGCCCTTTTTCCGCACGCTGCTGGGCAATATGGAAATGGTGCTGGCGAAATCCGACATGGGCATTGCCGCCAAATATGCCGCGCTCGCCGACCATGTTGGCGGCCATGACGCGATGTTCGGGCAAATATGCGACGGGTGGCAGCGCGCGCACGACGGCGTGGTGGCGGCTACCGGACAGTCGCGGCTGCTCGACGCCAACCCGGCGCTGGAGGCGTCGATCCGGCTGCGGCTCCCTTACATTGAACCGCTCAACCTGCTCCAGATCGAACTGATGAAACGCCACCGCGCGGGCGAAGACGATCCGCGCGTCGCCGAGGGCATCCAGCTGACAATCAACGCGATTGCGACGGCGCTGCGCAACAGCGGCTAGCCGCTGACTTCGATCTCGCCGGTCGACGCCGTGCCGTCGGGCGACAGATTGATCGAGAAAGCATCGCCGTCGTTGGTCGTGCCGCTAACTTTATTGCCCGCACGGGTCGCCTTCAGCCCCGCCTTGGCGAATTCGCCCGCATACCAGGCCGCGACTGTGTCCGCGCTCGCGGGCGCGTTGAAGCCGAATTTGACCGTGCCTTTGCCGCTGTTGCCATCTTTCGATGTCGCATTGACGTTCATGCTGGTGACGCTGGCACCGGGATAGAGCCCGACGCCGTCGATGTCGAAATCGGCGTTGATGTCGCGCATGTCGAGCCCGGGCAGCTTGGCATTGATATCGACGCCGTCACCCTT
>JBEGPL010000127.1:0-4700 GCA_041181445.1 Pseudomonadota bacterium | reverse complement strand
CCGATGATCCGGCGCGCGTGCTGGCGGGGTCGCCGCGCGTGGGCCTGCTCGCCGACGCCGCCGCCAGCCTGCCAGACCAGATGCTGACGCCCGATGGCCAGCGCTCGGCCCCCGACACCGCCGATGACAAGCAACTGTTCCGCGCCGCCGCCCCGCCGCCTCGATCCGCGCGGCTCGCCGCCGTTGTCGTCTTGCAGGATTTTGCCGATGGGCCGCCGGCATTGACCGCGCTGGCCGGACCGGCCGCGCTCGCGGCGCTGCGCGCCAACAGCTATGGTGACTGGATCAACGCGCCGCAGGATGCCAGCGCGCGCCACTGGCTGGCGCTGATGGCGGCGGTGCCGGTGCATGCGCTGGTGCGGCCGCGCGACCTGACGCGCATCGCCGCCTGCTGCGCCTTGATCGACGCACTTTAGGACACAGGGTCAGGTCCCTAGATCAAGCCGCCGCCGATCCACAGCCGCAGTGCGCACAGACCGATCACCACAAGGCAAAAATTGCGCCCGCCATTCCTGTCGGAAAACTGGCCGAGCGCCGCGCCGATGACGGCAATCGGCAAGATGATCCAGTTGACCCAGCCAAGCAGCGGAATGATGGTGGGGATGGCGAGCAAAAGCGCGATCCCGCCGACGATGAAAGACAAGATGTTCAGCATGGCCGCTTCATGCCATGATGATTGTGTCGGCGCAACTGCCGCGCGTTTCGGCCCGCGTGGTCCTGTTTTTCATTCTGTGTTCAGGGAACCTGTGGCGGAATGCCCGCGTTTGGTTGATAACAGCAACCGACAAATGCAGGGAAACACAAGTCATGAACCACAAGGTGCTTTTCGCCAGCCTGACCGCCGCCGCCATGGTCACCACCAGCCCGGTATTCGCCGATCCGCCCGCGCATGCCCCCGCGCACGGCTATCACAAAAAGCGCGCGCCACAGGCACTGCGCAACGACACCCGCGTATGGCGCGGCGATGATGGCAAATATTATTGCCGCCGCGACGATGGCACCACCGGCTTGATCATTGGCGCCGCCGTCGGCGGGCTGGCGGGCAACGAAATCGCCGGGCGCGGCGACAAGCTGCTCGGCACGTTGATTGGCGCTGCGGGCGGCGCCGGGCTGGGGCGCGCAATCGACCGCGACCGTTACCGCTGTCAATAAGCCGCCACGCTTGCCTCCGCGGCGGCCCGGTCGTATCGCACCGGTCCTGCGGAGGAGGCAGTCATGCTGGGCGGACCCATAATTGTCACCGAAAACCTGATCCTGCGGCCACCAGCGGAGGAGGATTTCGATGGCTTTGCCGAAATGTGCACCGATACCGAATCGATGCGGTTCATCGGCGGCACCGCGCCGCGCGCGGCAGCTTGGCGGATATGGTGCACGCTGGCAGGCGCGTGGCAAATTCGCGGCTTTTCGATGTTCTCGGTGATCGAGCGGACCAGCGGGCGATGGGTCGGGCGGCTTGGCCCATGGTACCCGGAAGGCTGGCCTGCCCCCGAGGTCGGTTGGGGCGTCGCGCCCGAATTTGCCGGGCGCGGCTATGCCTATGAAGGGTCAGTCGCAGCCATCGACTGGGCGTTTGATTTTCTGAAATGGGACCGCGTGACCCACTGCATCGACCCCGCCAATGTGCGTTCGCAGCGGCTCGCCGCACGGCTGGGCGCGGTCAACAGCGGACCGACCACCCTGCCCGCCCCGTTCGAGACCGCCGCGGTCGACCTGTGGGTGCAGGACGCCGCCGGTTGGCGCGCGCGCCGCAGCAGCGTGATCTGAATCCCGATCCGGCACAGGTAAAAGCTAATAAAGTCTTACCTGTTAACGAAAAATCATTACCTCTTGTTTACCTTTTACCGGCACATCTTGGTGAAAGTTAAAGGAGTGTTAGTGATGAGTGTCCGCACCATAATGGTGATCCCCGCCATGATTGCCCTGTCGCTGACGTTGGGTGCATGCCGCCCGGCGACGCAAGACAAGGCGGCACTCGACCCGCTCGACGACGGGCTGACCAACAGCGACCCGGCGATCAAGGGCGCGCTCGAAGACCAGATCATGGTCGACCCCAAACTGGCCGGTCAGGCAAACCAGAATGCGGTGACGCCGGGCAACCAGCCGGTCGACGGTCGTATTCCCGCGGTTGCGGGCGGAAAAGCCGGGGCCGACGCCGAATTGGCCGCCGCAAAAGTCGCGGGCAAGCTGATGCGTGCGCCCGACGCGCTGCCGATGGACGAAGATTGCACCAGTTGCGATGCCAAACGGCCGGTGACACTGGGCGCCATGGCGCGCAACCAGACCGGCGGCAGCTGTGACGCGAAACTGACCTATGGCAATGAGTGGGCCGACCGCCTGCCCGCCGCATTCCGCGTCTATCCGCGTGCTTTCGTCAAGGAAGCGGCGGGCGTCGCGGGCGGCAAGTGCAACGTGCGCGTCGTCAACTTTGAAACCAGCGCGTCGCCGCAAGCGGTGCTCGACTATTATTACACGATGGCGCGCAAGGCCGGCTTCACCGCCGAACACCGCGCCGCGGGCGGCGAGCATATGCTAGGCGGAACGCGCGGCGACGACGCCTTTGTCGTGATGCTGCGCCAGGACGGCACTGGCCCGGTCGACGTCGACATCGTCGCGTCAGGCGGCCGATAACCCCTAGATCAGGCCCGCCAGCGGGCTCGACGGGTCGGCGTATTTGCGGGTGCCCATGCGCCCCGCCCGATAGGCGGAGCGACCGGCCTCGACCGCTGCCTTCATCGCGCTGGCCATCAGGATCGGGTCCTTGGCCTCGGCAATCGCGGTGTTCATCAACACACCGTCACAGCCCAGTTCCATCGCCACCGCCGCATCGCTGGCCGTGCCGACGCCGGCATCGACCAGCACCGGCACGCCCGCGCCCTCGACAATCAGGCGAATGGTGACGCGGTTCTGAATGCCCAGTCCCGACCCGATCGGCGCGCCCAGGGGCATCACCGCGACCGCACCCGCCGATTCAAGCTGCTGCGCCGCTATCGGGTCATCGACGCAATAGACCATCGGCAAAAAGCCCTCATTTGCCAGAATTTCAGTGGCTTTCAGCGTTTCGCGCATGTCGGGATACAGCGTCTTCGCCTCGCCCAGCACCTCCAGCTTGACGAGATCCCATCCGCCCGCCTCACGCGCCAGCCGCAACGTGCGGATGGCGTCGTCGGCGGTAAAGCAGCCAGCCGTATTGGGCAGATAGGTGATCTTTCGGGGATCGATAAAGTCGGTCAGCATCGGCGCCGAGCGGTCGCTCACATTTACGCGGCGGACCGCAACCGTTACAATTTCCGCGCCCGACGCCGCGACCGCGGCCGCGTTCTGGGCAAAATCCTTGTATTTCCCCGTGCCGACGATCAGCCGCGAGGTAAAGGTGCGGCCCGCGACAGTCCAAGTGTCGGCCTGCGCATCGCCGCCGCCGACAAAATGGACGATCTCCAGCGCGTCACCATCGGCGAGTTGCACGTCGGCGAGCGTCGAACGCGGCGCAATTTCCCGGTTGCGCTCAACGGCAACCTTGGCCGGGTCCAGCCCCAAGTCGATCACCAGCGACCGGATGCTATGCCCCGCCGGGACACCGCGCACTTCGCCGTTCAGGGTGATATTGATCAAACTCATAAGTTGCAATTCCATCCCGTTTGACTTACATAATCACTAAGTGGACTGGAAACGTCCGGTCGGCGTCAGGCCCTTGGGAAACCGAGGGCCTTTCGCTTTTAGTTATGCGGGAAACCGCCATATCTGCCTAAATATCTTGCTCCGAACAAGGTCAAATGCGCGGTTCAACTGTTCCGGCTTGATCATGTTTCGACCGATAGGATGGGCAGCCAGGTCCGCGATTTGCAGCCCCGCAGAGTTGATTTTCTTTTCCACGAAGCGAAGCTGCATCGGTGTAGCTGACATCGAAAATTTCTCCGCCAAACCCCAGCCTTCAGCGGGATCCATCACGCGCCGAAATTCGAGCTCCAACTGGTCATCCTCTTTCCTTCCACGCGATTCCGCGATCAAATGACATAGCCGCCCCGCCGGTCCATTCGTCGACAAAAAGACCGATAATTGCTCCATGTTCATCCGCAAGGCAATGTCATACGGACTGAAGGGCTTGGCATAACGCTGTTTAAGAGCCGCCTTGTCAATCACATGGGCAATCAACGAAAATTCGGATTCAACCATAATCCGGTTCAGGTCATCCATGAAGCACTGCCGCAACGCCGCATCCTGCAAGAATGCATATTCACCGCGTGGTTTCCGGATCGCATGGGCATGCAATGCGACCATATCATGGCCGAAATATTTAAATTTCAGGCGCTTGAATGCGGGTTGGATGGTATCTGCATAATGTTCTTTATGGACAACGCAAAAAGCGAGGACAAAAATTGGATACTCCGGGTCCAATGGATCGAGGACCGGGGAGCCGCTTTCGTCAATGAAGACGATGTAGTCGCTGAACAGGGGCAGTTGCATGGCTGGTTTCGAGGCATATAGGGATAAGTCCCTTCTCCGCAACCGAAAGGCTTTCCGTCATGGCCGCCATGCCGATCATCTTTGTCCTCAACGGCCCCAACCTCAACCTGCTCGGCACGCGTGAGCCCGAAATCTATGGGCGCGAGACGCTGGACGACATCGCCGCGATGCTGTCCGACCGGGGCGACGCGCTGGGCGTCGCCATCGACATGCGCCAGTCGAATCATGAAGGGCATCTG
>JBEGPL010000126.1:0-5330 GCA_041181445.1 Pseudomonadota bacterium | reverse complement strand
TAACGGATCGCATTGTCGAGCAATTGATCGACAATCTGGCGCAGCCGCCGCGCGTCGCCGCCCAGCACCCCGACCGCTGGGTCGATCTGAATCACCAGCTCGATCTTTTCGCCCTGCGCCAGCGCCGCCGCGCGCAGCAGCGGGTCGAGTGCCACTTCGGCGCGGTCGATCGCCAGCGTTCCGGCCTCGCCCTGCGCCAGGTCGAGCACATTGTCGATCTGGCGGCCGAGGACATCGACCGATTCGAGGATTGCGCCGACATAACCGATCGCGGTTGGCTCCAGCGTGCCGGCATATCCGCCCTTGAGCATCTCGGCAAAGCCGCCAATCGACGTCAACGGGGTACGCAATTCATAACTCATCCGCGACAGGAACGCGGTCTTGACCTTGTCCGCCGCCTCCAGCGCCTCGTTGCGTTCGCGCAGCGCGGTTTCGGCGCGGCGGCTGTCGGTCACATCGAGCATGATCAGCAACGCATTGCCATCGGGCAGCGGGATTGACGCAAAGTCGAAATGGCGGCCGTCGCGAAAGCCGATCTTGCCCGCGCGCTGTTGCCGTTCGAGCGTCGCGGTGCGGATGATTTCCTGAATGATCGCCACCTGTTGCGGCTTGGCCAACCGGTCCGCCAATCCAGCCATCAGCGCGTCGACGCGCGGGTGCGCCGCCAGCAGGCTTTCATCGGCGCCCCAGAGGCGGCGGAACCGCTGGTTCCATAAGTGCAGGCGGCCGTCGGGGGCAAAGACCGCGACCGCTTCGAACAGATTGTCGAACGTCGCGGTGCGCACGCGCAGCAATGTGTCGCGCGCGCTGGCCAGTTGCACTTGCTCGGTGCGGTCCTCGACAATCAGCACCAGCCCGCCGTCGGGCATCGGCTGTGCCACCAGCCGCAAATGGGTGCCATCGCGCAGCAGCCATTCGTCCTCGGTCGCATCGGGGCGGGAGAACCATGCGGTGCACCCCACGCGCCATTCGGGAAAATCGCGCACTTCGGGGGTGCGGCCGCCATCGCGCAGCCGGTCGAGCAGCCGTGCGAAATCGGGCAATTCAGCGACCCACGCCGGGTCGAGCGCGAACAGGCGACGGAACGGCTGGTTGGCAAAACGCAGCGCGCGATCGGGCCCGAACTGCGCCACCGCCGCCGACATGCGGTCGAGCATGTCGCGTTGAACCTCGACAAAGCGCCGGTGTTCGGCGCGCTCAACTTCCAGGTCCTGAATGTCGATGGCATAGCCCGCGACGCCGACCAGCGCGCCGCCCTCGCCATAAAGCGGCACGTCGACGACGCGCATCATGCGCCGCGCGCCGGCGACCGTTACCGGCACGGTACGGTCCTGGGCAGCGCCGGCGGCATGTGCGCGGTGCGCGGCCTCGACCGGCGTCACGCCCGCGACCGTTTCGACCAGTTCGGTGCCGCCCGCGATCACGGCGATGGCACTATCGGCCTCGGTTGCACCAACATAGGCGCGGTTGACCAGCGTCAGGTCAAAACGCGGGTCGCGGAACCACATCGGAAAGGGTGCCGCCTCGATAAGACCCGACAGCGCGTCAAAGGCGCGCACCGCTTCGTCGCGTTCGGCAGCCAGTGCGCCAATCGCATCCTCGCTCTCAGTCGCATCGAACAGCCACAGCAGCACCGCGCCGGGGCCGCCGATTGGCGGGCCAGCCGGGCTGCCGCGCACCACCAATGTCCGGCGCGATCCGTGCGGGCGCAGCGTCAGCGTAAACACTTTGCCGCCGCGCTGGGCACCGACGACAGCTTTGCGCAGCGCTTCATGTTCGCGCGTTTCCAGCCCGGCGGACACCGCGGCAAGATCGTCAAACTGCGCGGGCGTGTCGGCCAGCCCCAGCCACAGCGCGAGTTTCGACCCCGCGTCGATCCGCCAGTCCGCGCGGATCAGCACCGGCAGCGCGGGCGACGCCTCCACCATCTGGCCCAGCCGTTCGGTCTGGGTCGCGGCAAAGGCGGCGCGGCGCTGCATACCCAGCCCGCGCACCAGCGCCCACACCGCCGCCGCCAGCCACAGCGCACAGAACAGCCCGATGGCGAGCAGCATCGCAGGGCTGACGATTAACGACATCGGCAACGGCATCGACGGGCGCGGCGTTGGCGGACAGGATAAGGCAAAGGCGGGGCGCGCATCTTCATGCCCCTACCGCCCCCACCGCGCGGTTTCAATCATCGCGGCACGGATGCCAAGAATATCGACCCGTTCACCGCCGCGCCGGGGCTGCGCGCGATGCTGGGCTATACATAGCAAAAGGGCCCGGCGTCGCCGCCAGGCCCTCCTGAAATTCACGCCGCAGCGCGCCAATCAATAGCGATAATGATCGGGCTTGAACGGTCCGGCCGTCGGCACGCCGATATAGTCGGATTGCTTCTTGGTCAGCGTGGTCAGTTTGACGCCCAGCTTTTCCAGGTGGAGCATCGCGACCTTTTCATCGAGATGCTTGGGCAGGACATAGACCTGATTTTCGTAACTGGCGCCGTTGGTCCACAGTTCGATCTGCGCCAGCACCTGATTGGTGAAGCTGGACGACATGACAAAGCTGGGGTGGCCGGTGGCGCAGCCCAGATTGACCAGACGGCCCTTCGCCAGAATGATGATCTGCTTGCCGTCGGGGAATTCGACGATGTCGGTGCCGGGCTTTATTTCGTCCCATTTATAATTGGACAGCGCCGCAATCTGGATCTCGCTGTCGAAATGGCCGATGTTGCACACGATGCTCATCGGTTTCATCGCCTTCATATGATCGGCGGTGATCACATCGGCATTGCCCGTTGCGGTGCAGAAAATGTCGGCGCGGGTCACGGCTTCTTCCATTGTGACGACTTCATAACCCTCCATCGCCGCCTGCAGCGCACAGATGGGGTCGACCTCGGTGACCATCACGCGCGCGCCGCCCTGACGCAGCGAGGCCGCCGATCCTTTGCCGACGTCGCCGAAGCCCGCGACGCACGCGACCTTGCCGGCCAGCATCACGTCGGTCGCGCGGCGGATGGCGTCGACCAGCGATTCCTTGCAGCCATAAAGATTGTCAAATTTCGACTTGGTCACGCTGTCGTTGACGTTGATCGCGGGAAAGGGCAGCTCGCCCTTTTTGGCGATGTCGTAAAGGCGGTGGACGCCGGTTGTGGTTTCTTCGGACACGCCCTTCAGCGCGGCGACGGTGGCGGTGAGGTAGCCCGGCTTTTTCGCGACAAAGGCCTTCAGCGCGCGCTGAAACTCAACCTCTTCTTCATTTTCGGGAGCCGCGAATTCATGTCCGGCCTCCAGCTTGGCGCCCCACAGTGCGAACATCGTCGCATCACCGCCATCGTCGAGGATGATGTTGGCGGTGGTTTCGTCGCCCCAGTTGAAAATGTCGCCGACATAATCCCAATAATCGGCCAGGCTTTCCCCCTTGATGGCGAATACCGGCACGCCGGTTGCGGCGATGGCGGCGGCGGCGTGATCCTGCGTCGAATAGATGTTGCACGTCGCCCAACGCACGTCGGCGCCCAGCGCGGTCAGCGTTTCGATCAGCACCGCCGTCTGAATTGTCATGTGCAGCGACCCGGTAATGCGCGCGCCGCTGAGCGGCTTGGCCGTCCCGAATTCACTGCGCAGCGCCATCAGACCGGGCATTTCGGTTTCGGCGATCAGGATTTCCTTGCGCCCGAAATCGGCGAGGTTGAGGTCGGCCACGACAAAGTCTTTGCCATGGGCGAGGGTGGTCGATTGGGTCACGTGATATTCTCCGTCGGAAATTGCGGGCATGATGGACGAACGCACCGTCATGCGGATGGCGCGCCCCTAGCCGAAAGCAGCGCCACGGGCAAATATAAACTTTGCTTTATATGTATCGCTGAATGCGGCCCATGGCCGAATGTCTCTTGATAATTCGGTCCCCAGCCCCGAATTGGGATCAGCGTATTTTTCATCCAGCAGGAGAATCACCATGTCGATCGAAACCGGCCAGCAATTGCCCGCAACAACATTGGTCAAAGTCGCCGAGGGCGGCCCCGAGCAAGTCAACGCCAGCGATTATTTCAAGGGCAAAAAAGTCGCGCTCTTTTCCGTCCCCGGCGCGTTCACGCCAACCTGTTCGGCGCGCCATTTGCCCGGCTTTGTCGACAATGCCGCCGCGCTGAAGGCCAAGGGCATCGACGAAATCATTTGCACCGCCGTCAACGACCCGTTCGTCATGGGCGCATGGGCCAAGAGCGCGGGCGCGGGCGAAGCGATCACCATGCTGTCCGACGGCAACGGCGACTTTGCCAAAGCGGTCGGGCTGGAAATGGACGGCAGCAAATTCGGCATGGGCACGCGCGGCCAGCGTTATGCGATGATCATCAACGACGGCGTCGTCGAACAGGTCCATGTCGAAGCGCCGGGCGAATTCCGCGTCAGCGCGGCCGAATTTCTGCTCGAACATCTGTAACCTGCGGGCCGCACTTGCGTGCGGCGCTGGCGACTGGCATGAAGCGGTCGATGAACATATCATCGACCGTTCCAGCCACCCGCACCTTTCACCCCGAAACGCCCGCTGATGCCGATGCGGTCATCGCCGCGCTGCAGGACCATTACAGCGCCGCCGTCACCGGCCTGCGCGCCGCGATCACCGCCTTTGTCCAGAACGGCACGCCGCCGCCGCCGGGCAGCATGGCCGACGGCCGCTTTTCCTATCCGGCGCTGTCGATCCGGTTCGGCGGGGTGGAACGCGGCGACGGCGACAGTCATAATCTGGCCTTTGGACGGCTCGAACGTGCCGGCGACTATGTCACCACCGTGACCCAGCCGGCGCTGTTCGCTGACTATCTGCGCGAACAGCTGCGCTTGCTGATCCGTCATTATGACGTGACGATCGCCGTCGGCGCCAGCGGCCAGATGATCCCCTTTCCCTATGTGCTCGACGCCAGCGACGGTTCGGAAATGGGTTCGGTGACGCCGCTCGATCTGGCCCGCCATTTCCCGACGACCGAGCTTGCGGACATTGGTGATGAACTGGCCGACGGCCTGTTCGGAATGGACCCCGACGCGCCGCTGCCGCTGGCGCTGTTTGACGCGCTGCGCACCGATTTTTCGCTCGCGCGGCTGCGCCATTACACCGGCACCGCGCCCGAACATTTTCAACGCTATATCCTGTTCACCAACTATCACCGCTATGTCGATGAATTCGTTGACTGGGGCGGCGAACAACTGGGCCAGAATGACTATACCGCGCTGACTGGCGCTGGCGGGCTGCAACTTAACAAACGCACCAAAAACGCACGCGACAAGCTGTCTGACACGGCTTGGCGGCGGCACCAGATGCCGGCCTATCACCTGGTCCGGCCCGATGGGATGGGA
>JBEGPL010000125.1:0-3887 GCA_041181445.1 Pseudomonadota bacterium | reverse complement strand
CCGGATGGTTGCGCCGCAATGTCCCGCACGACCGGACACGCGCGGCATTCATCAACCCCGATGCCGGACAATTCATGTTCGATGGCGACCGCGTCACCGGCCTCATCGATTTTGAAATGTCGTCGTTTGGCGATCCGGCAGCCGAACTGGCGGGGATGCGGCTGCGCGATACGTCCGAACCGCTCGGCGACCTGTCGGCGCTCTATGACCATTATGAGCAGGCCAGCGGTGACCGAATTTCAAAGCAATTGATCGAATATCACACCGCGGGCTTTTGCGGGGTCAACGGCTTCATGCTGTGGCCGCTGGCGTTCACATCGACGCCGGAACAGGACTATGTGGCCTACCTCAATTTTGCGGTCGCAACCGCGCGCTGGAGCTACACCGCGATGGCCGCGCATATCGGTTTGCAGCTCAGCGAACCGCGCGCACCTGTGGCACGCGCGATGGGTTTCGCACAAGCGGGCGCGCATTTGGTCCGGCAAATCGGCGCGCTGCCCGCCGATGACGATCAAACCGCTTATGCGCGCGATTCGGCCGCGGCGTTGGCGCGCTATCAGCAGCGGTGGCTGACCTATGGCGCCGACATTCTCGACGCTGATCTAGATGATACGGCTGCGCTGATCGGCCAGCGGCCCGGCGATCAGGACGACATGATGGCAAAGCTGGAGGCCTTTGTGCAGCAAGCGGGACCCGAACATGACGCCCGCCTGATCCAGCATTTCCACAACTGGTTGCGGCGCCAGGATTTTCTTCTTACGGGCTGCGGCATTGCATCGGCGTTTGTCGGGCTTGATCTTCAGATTATCTCTGATCGCTAGCGTTTTTCCGTTTCGGACCGACGCACGCTCTCAGACCCGTTCGTCCTGAGGGGGATTGAAGCCGAAGGCTGAAAGCCCGTCTCGATGGACCGCGAGGCCGCGCAAGGTGGTTCGAGACAAGAGTAGGGCTGCGCCCGCCTTCGGCCCCGCTGCGCTCAGTCTTTCCTCACCACGAACGGATGAAAGTTGATTCCGTCGAAAGCAGCCCGAACGCTAATCCGCCATTTTCGACGCTTCGGGGTTGCCCGGTTCGACCGCACCGAAACAGGATTGGGCCAGATAACTACAGCTATATTCGCGCACGCGGTGCAGCTTGCCGTCGGCAAGCTCGAACGCAAAATGATAGGCGTTGTTGTAGCGCCGCCCATTGAGCATTTCGCCATCGGTTTCAGCTTCGACGCTGATCTTGTCGCCCTCGCCGATCATGTCCACGATTTTGAGGTGAATGGGTGCTTTCATCAACTGCGACATTGTTGGGGGCACTTGCGAAAACGCCTCTCGGCCCCATTCAATTTGCAACCAGGCGGGCGCGCGCGCCATGGTCGTGAACAGGAAATCAACAGTTGTAAGCCCTAGGATCGCATCGCAATCGCCTGCATTCACGGCGTCAAAATAGCGGTGGACAACGGCCTTGTTTGCCTCAGGTGACATCTTATTCTCCCTTGTTCAGTTATGTGCAGGCGCACCCATGGTCGCGCGGTACGAAATCGGATTTTTGCCATCGAGATCGACGATCCCGTAACGCGTCCCCAATTCCGCCCCGATCAGCGCTTGTCCCGATAGCGCCATCAGGCCGGGGTCTCGCGCCAAGGCGTCAATCACCAGTCCGGTAAATTCGGGCGTTTCCCAGTTCGGCAAATTGGCGCGCAAATCTTCGGGCATAAACTCTGGCGGGATGGCTTTGACCGCATCGGTCAGGATGAAGCCCGGCCAGATGGCAACGGCGGCCACGCCGTGCGGCGCAAGGTCGACCGCCATGTCGCGCATCATCTTGTCGGTCCCCGCCTTGGCCGCGCCATAAGCCGCGCCGTGGAAATATGACACCGCGCCATAAAAGGAGATGCTCGCGATCAACCCGCGCTCTGCCGCGACCATCATCGGTGCGGCATGAAAGGCCGCCACATAATTTGAGCGCAGGCCCACATCGATCATGTCGGCCAGTTTCAGCGGCTTTTCCCAAAAGCCGCCCGGCGCCATCAGCGCGTCGGGATAAACCGCCGCCGCATTGTTGACCAATATGTCGAGGCGGCCAGCTTCTCTTGCGATGCGCGCAAACAGCGCCGCAACCTGTTCATCATCCTGATGATCACAAATGACCGCGACCCCGCGGCCGCCGCGCGCGTCGATTTCCGCCACGACCGCGTCAAGTTCGGCACCGTGCCGTCCGGTCACATAGACCACGGCCCCCCGCGACCCAAAGGCGCGCGCAATCCCGCGCCCCAGCCCGCGGCTTGCGCCGGTGACCAGCACGACTTTGCCCTCGGTCCCGCGCCCGGCCATCAGTAATAAACCTCCATCCGCCCGCCATCGACGAGCATATATTGCCCGGTGATATAGCTTGCGTTTTGCGAGCAGAGATAGGCGCACAGGCTCGCCACTTCCTCGGGGCGGCCAAATCGTTTCATCGGGATGCGGTTGATCAGATCCGCTTTGAATTGATCGAGCGTTTGCCCGACGGCGTCGGCGCAGGTTTGGAAAAACGCGTCATAGGCTGCGCCGGTGTCGATAAAGCCCGGCGGCACGGTGTTGACGGTGATCCCGAACGGCGCAAGCTCATCGGCGACAGTGCGGCTGAGCCCGAGCCCGGCGGGGCGGACGGTGTTCGCCAACACGTAATCAAAGCCCAGCGTTGCGCGCCGCGCCGGCAGGCGGCCATGGCCAGACCCGATGGTGACAATCCGTCCCCATTTGCGTGCCTTCATCGCCGGGGTGACGGCGCGGATGAAATGGGCAAAGCTTTTGACGATGTTGGTAAAGGCCGTGTCGAAATCATCGTCGCCATAATCGTCAAATCCGCCCGACAGGGGCGCGACGGGCGTATAGATTGCGATATCGGGCGCGCCAAATGCGGCCTCGGCCGCTGCGACCATGGCCGGGTAGCTGGCAAAATCGGTCAGGTCGCCCGCGAACGAAGTCGCTTCGCCGCCTGCGCCGCGAATGGCGGCCACGGTCGCATCCAACGCCGCCTGACCGCGCGCCATAACGACGACCTTGCACCCATTGCGCCCCAGTTCGTCGGCGACGCAGCGGCCTATGCCCTGCGAACCGCCGGTGACCAGCGCCACTTTGCCTTTGATGCCCAGATCCATGGTCAGCTCGCCTTTGCCGGTTTGCGGTCAAGAATCGGCTCCATCACCGCCAGCGCGATATGATCCGGATCCGGGTTCGGCCCCGCGATGATCAGGCATTGGCGCAGGAACCGGCGGTGGAACAGCCGGGTCAGCGCGGCATCCTGTTCGGGGCCAGCGGCCTCAATAAAGGCGGTAAGGTCGCGGTCAGCTGCGGTCAGATTTGTCGGCTGCGTCCCGGTCAATGTGGCGGTCTCGTCGATGTCGGCTTGTTCGCACCAGCGGCGATAATGGCCACGGTTGCGCAAATAGTGCGGGACCGCGACGAGGATGTTGCGCTGCCAGCCCTGCAACGCTTCGGATTCGGGCAGTCGCCCCAAATCGGCGATCAGCTTGCCCAAGGCGAGGTCTTCATAGGGCGTCGCTTCGGGTTGTTCCGGCAGGGTGAGTGTATCGAGTTCCAGCCCGATGATCTCGGCCAGCGCCTCCATCGCACGGCGGGCGATGACCGCCACCTGAAAGACGCTTTCGACCCAGTCGCCGCCGCGCCCGGTGTCGTGCATTCCGAACAGCGGGCCATAATAGGCCTCACACAGAAACGCGACCGTCTGAAACGCCAGCGCATCATAATCGAGCGCGACACCCATTGCCTGTTCATAGTGCAGGAACAGCGCGGGGACATCGCCCATATTTTCAATCGGGTGGCGGCCGCGAAAACAGGCCAGATCGCGCATCGGATCGCCAAGATGGCCGATTTCGACGTCGAGAATGCAGGTCA
>JBEGPL010000124.1:0-3872 GCA_041181445.1 Pseudomonadota bacterium | reverse complement strand
CGAGACGGTGGCGATTACCGAGGCGATGAAGGCGCTCGACAGATCGGGCTGGACCTGAGGGAGGCAGACGAACCTAACCCCCCATCATCGCCAACCGCCGCCGGCTCTCCCCCGCCACCCGTGCATCCGCGTCCGCTGCCCCGCGTTCCAGCACCACTGCGCGTGCGCCCTCGCCCTCGGCAACCGCCGCCAGTGCCGCAATCGCGTTCGCGCGCATGCGGGGCACCGGGTGGCTTCGTGCGAAGTCGGCGGCCAGATCAACGCCGTTGGCGCCGCACAGGTGGACGGCGCAGCGCATGATCGCTTCGGCCGATGTCAGCGTCGGCGTGTCGGCGATGACGCCTTTGTCCAGGTCGATGACATATTGGTCGCGCCACGGCACATGGTCGCCTTCCTCCATGATGTTCAGGCTGACCGACATCGATGCGGGCGGCAATTGCCGGTGGATGTCGCGGTGGGCGCGGTACAGCATCAGCTTGCCGACCCCTAGCGCGCTGGTTTCGACAAAGCGGATGGGGATGGGCGCGCCGATGTGCCCGGCAAAGTCGGCACCTTCGTCGCCCCGCTCGTAATAATCGCTGACATAGCCGGGGCCGTAATAGCCCACGGTCAGGAAGCTGAAATTATGGTCGTGCGGATAGTCATAGGCAAAGGTCGCGGGGCCGCTCGCCTGATAGGCATAGTCGGCGGCGGCGGGCCACATGTTGGCGCGCAGGAAAAAGCGGCGGCCGCTGCGGTGGAGCAGGAACACCTGTGCGCTGTACCGGTTTTGCGCGACTTGGCCCGCGAACCCGGCTTTCAGATCGTCGATCATCATATCGCCCAGAAAGTCGCCGTCGCGGGCGAGCCGCGCGAGCAAATGGCCACATTCGGCGGCGCAATCGGCCGAGGTCAGGTCGATGCGCATCCCCTCCAGCCGTTCGACCAGTTCGGGCAGCGCGATCGCGTCGATGGCGTCGTTGGACAGGACAAGCGGCATTATGCGGTCTCCCTCTCGCGCTGTGCGGCGGCGTGCGCGGCGATCGCGCTGGTCACAATGTCGTGCGCGGCGGTGGCGCAGCGGCGCAGTTCGGGGTGCGGATCGGCCGAGGCCATCGCGGCGAGGTGCGGCAGCGCGGCGGCCGGGTCGAGCGCGACAAATTCGCGCATCACCTGCCACCGCAGCGCGAAATCCGGTTCGTCGAGCGCGGCGGCGAACAAAGGCGCGGCGTCGCGGCGGTGCATGGTGCGCAGCATCGCCAGTGTCATCTGGCGGAAACTGTGCGCGCGCGCCGTCGACGCCAGCCGCCGCAGCGCGCCGGTCGCGGCGTCATGTTCGCGCATCGGCACCGCGCACGGCCCGGCGACGAACAATTGCAACATCACCGTGTCGCCGGTCCCGCCCGACAGGTTGAAACTTTGCACGACCTGATCGACGCGGATCACGTCGCCCGCCCGCGCTGGCGCCGCCCCGGTACAGCGACACGGCCGGGCGGCGGCGGCAACATATATGCCCGCGCGTTCGGCCTCGCTCAGCGTCGCGGCATAATGGGTGATCGTCGCGCCGCCGGGGTCGATAAAGCCGGTCATGCCATGCCCGCCCGAAAACATCACCGCATCGGGCGGGGTCAGCCCGGGGCGCGGGGCGGGTGCCGGCGCGCTGTCCCACCGCCGGATCATCACGGACAGCGTCACCGGCCCGGCTTCGGCCAGCACGACGCCGATCATCGCCCCGCCCTGAAACGCGCGCAGCGGCGGCGAGGCAAACGGGTCGGCGCGCATCGCGGTGAGCGCCTCTTCCAGCATGGCGGCGACCCAGCGATGGTCGGCAAAATGCGGTGCCATCGCGTCAAACACGACGTCGGGCGCGGCGTGGGCGACGCGCGCCATGACGGCCAGCGGACTGTCCCCGCCGGTGCGGCGCGCCTGCCACCGTGCGTCCAGTTCATTGGCCAGCTGGTTCAGCCGGGCGCGGCGCGGCGCATCGTCGCGCGGAAAGGCGGCAGCGGCGCCCCCCGGGGCAGGCAGGGACACGGGTGAGGCTGCGGGGGTGGTCATCGGCACCATCCTCCTGAAATATCGGGACAGGGGAAAATCGAGACGGGAAAAACGGGGGCGCGGGGCACCGGGCCGTGGTGGCGACGTCGATACCCCGCTTCCTTGTGTCAATCGTATATGATCATCACAAAGATGATGATGACGTCGAATATCGACGGTCCGTGTGTCATCACGCTGTCGGTGATCGAGCCGAACAGGCCAACCGTCGTTTCGAGCGAAGGCAGGCTGTTGATACTGATCTCTGGCAAGGTCATGTCATGCTCCCCACAATTCCGGTCACACGGGGGTGCGACGCGGCCCTTGGGGGTTAACCGGCAACGGCGGGCGCGCTCCAGTTAACTTTCTGTAATATGGGCCGGTCGCGGGCGCGGGCGGCGCGCGTCAGTTTTTGTCGCCGCGGTTGTCCGTCACCATGTCGGCGGCAAGGTCCAGCCCGCGCGCACCGTCGTGCACCTTGTGCGCGGGGGCGTGCGGATGTTCGACAAATGCAGGTTCCTCAACCTCCAGCATCCCTTCCCACTTGGTGATGACGGCGGTCGCCACGGCGTTGCCGACGACGTTGGTCGCGGTGCGGCCCATGTCGAGAAACTGGTCGATCGCCAGAATGATCGCGACGCCCTCAACGGGCAGGCCAAATTGCGCCAGCGTCCCGGTGATGACAACCAGGCTGGCGCGCGGCACCGCGGCAATCCCCTTGGAACTGATCATCAACGTCAGCAGGATCAGCACCTGTGTGCCAATCGACAGATCAATGCCATATGCCTGTGCAATGAAAATCGTCGCAAAGCTCATATACATCATCGAACCGTCAAGGTTGAAGCTGTAGCCGAGTGGCAGCATGAATCCCGAAATGCGGCGGGGGACGCCGAACCGGTCGAGCTGTTCGAACATTTTGGGCAGCGCCGCCTCGCTGCTCGCGGTCGAGAACGCCAGCAACAGCGGCTCGCGGATATAGCGGATGAGCCGCCAGATCCGGCCCCGCAGAAAGACCCAGCCCGCCGTCAGCAGGATGACCCACAGCAGCAGCAGCGACATGTAAAATTCGGCCAGCAATTCGACATAGGTGACCAGAATGCCAAGCCCGCTGAGCGCGACAACCTTGGCGATCGCGCCAAACACGGCGAACGGCGCAAAGCGCATGACATAGCCGGTGATTTGCAACATCATTTCGGCGAGGGCGTCGGCGCCGCGCACCAGCACCGCGCCTTTTTCGCCAATCGCCGACAGTGCGACCCCGGCGAAGATCGAGAAAACCAGTATCTGGAGGATATTGTTCGTCGACAAGGCTTCGAACGCATTTTTGGGGAAGATCGACAGGATGAATTCCCACAAATCCTGTTTTTTGATCTCGCCCACCAGCTGTGCCGCCTGGGTCGCGTCCGGGATCGGCGCGCCAACCCCCGGCTGGAACAGATTGACCATCAACAGGCCCAACCCGATGGAAATAAAGCTGGCCGTGACGAACCACATGATCGCGCGCGTGCCGATGCGCCCCAGCGCCGCACTGTCACCCATATGCGCGATGCCGACCACAATGGTCGACAGCACGAGCGGCGCGACGAGCAATTTGATCAGGTTGAGGAAGATGTCGGACAGCAATTTGAACGTCTTGGTCAGATGGCCAAACCAGGCGCTGTCCGCAGGCAAACCAAGATGGACCGCGTAACCGACGATGACGCCCAGCGCCATTCCCGCCAATATATACCAGGTCAACCTGCGATCCATGAAATGCTCCCCGCTTTTGCCATCGTGATGCCGCGCTTCACGCAAACAGTTTTGGGGGATGCCCCGCTTGTTTTGCGCCGCGCGTTTTGCTCGGCTTAACAGGCGCAGCA
>JBEGPL010000123.1:0-13177 GCA_041181445.1 Pseudomonadota bacterium | reverse complement strand
CTATGTGCGCGGTGCTGACAATGGCCGCCGGCTGGCGGCGTTTGCGGCGGTGTTCGCGCTGGGCAGCCCGGCGATATTGGCGGCGACGCGCGGATTTTCCGCACTCTGGCCCGTCTGGTGTGATGCCTGGTCGGCGCCCTATTGGATGACGACAGCGGCGGCGGCGGTGGTGCTGCTGGGCGGCATGGCGCTGATCCGCACGCGCGGCGGCGCCGGACGGCGGCTGCTGGTGCTCGGCGCGGCGGGCGTGGTCGGCGCGATCATCTTTGTGCTGCGCGGCGAGGCCTGTCTCGCCGGACCCTTTGCCGCGCTCGACCCGCTGGTGCGCGACACCTGGTATAATAATGTCCCCGAAGGCCAGCCACTGTGGCGTCAGTCGCGCACCTTTGCGCTCTATCTGGCGGTGCCCGGGGTCATCGGCATTGCGGCGACATGCTTTGCCTGGCGGCGCGACGCCGTTGTGGCGCGGCGGGCGCAATGGGCGGTGATGCTGTTTCTGGTGACCGGCGCGGTGCTGGTGTCGGTGTTCGTCGGCCGTGCGATTGCGGTCGCCCATGCCTATGCCCTGCCGGGCCTGGCCTTTGCCGGGATGGCGATCCTGAACCATGCCAGGGCTCAGCGGCTGCTGATCAAGCGCTTTGGTATCACATTGCTCGCGCTGTTCATGGCGCCGACGATCAGCGGCCTGGTCGCCGACATCGTTGTTGCGGCCGCAAAGTCCGACAATGCCGCGCCGCGGCCTTCGCGCGGGGGCTTGCTTGGCTGTCAGAAGCGCGCCGCTTATCTGCCGATGACGCATATGCCGACGACGCGCGTCTTTGCCCAGATCGATCTGGCGTCGCATCTGGTGCTGTACAGTCGTCACAGCGTGATTGCGACGCCGCACCACCGCAACAGCAAGGCGATGGCCCTTGTCTATCGCGGATTTATGACCCCGGCCGACCGGGCGGAGCGGATTGTTCGTGCGACGGGTGCGACGCACCTGCTGTTTTGCGGCAACAGCGGCGAAACCAGCCAGATGATCCGGGGTGCGCCCAAGGGGCTGGCGGCGGTGCTGCGCGACGGCAAGACCCCCGGCTGGCTCGACCCCGTCTACCGCGACAAGCGCAGCAAGCTGGTGCTGTACCGGGTCAGGCCGCTTTGAAGGTCAGCGCCGCGCCGTTCATGCAATAACGCAGGCCCGTCGGGCGCGGGCCGTCGTCAAAGACATGGCCCAGATGGCCGCCGCAGCGGCGGCACAGCACTTCGGAACGCGGATATCCCAGCAGCGTGTCGGTGTCGGTGACGATTGCACCCTTGATCGGCGCATAAAAGCTGGGCCAGCCGGTGCCGCTGTCAAATTTGGTCGCCGACGTGAACAGCGGCAGCGCGCATCCGGCGCAGGCGAACGTGCCCTTGCGCTTTTCATGGTTCAGCTTGTGGGTGAATGGCTGTTCGGTCCCCGCCTGACGCAGCACATAATATTGCTGTGCGTTCAGCCGCTTGCGCCATTCGGAGTCCGAGAGGGTCAATTCATATGTGCGCGTGCGCGCCGCCGCGCCGCTGCGCAGCGCCAGGCTGGCCGCCACGCCCGCCATGACCACAGCACCGCTGCCAAAAATCATCTGTCGCCGGTTTATCATGATCACCTGTTCGCTCAATGCGCGCCGCCGGTTACAGCCGCGTCAATATCGCTCCAGCTCGACCATCAGCTTGCGATAGCCGTGGACGAAACATCCGCGCGTCTGTTCAGGCGCTTCGACCACATTGGCGCGCAGCCGCCGCTTTTGCATTTCGGAAATCAGCGCGGTCAGCTGCATTTCGGCAACGCGTGCGCCGACGCAGCGGTGGATGCCATAGCCAAAGGCCAGATGGCGGCGGGCATTTTCGCGCTCGACCAGGATTTTGTCGGCATTGGGAAAGACGCTTTCGTCGCGGTTGGCCGACGCGAACCACAGCGCGATCTTGTCGCGCTGCTTGATCTGGTGGCCGAACAAATCGGTGTCCTCGGTCGCCGTGCGCCGCATGTGCGACAGCGGCGTTTGCCAGCGCAGGATTTCGTGCATCGCGTTGATCGCCAGCTCGGGGTCGTGGTTCTGCTCCAATATCGCGCGCTGATCGGGGAATTTGTCGAGCCCATAGGCAAAGGCCGACATGCTGTTGCGCGCTGTGTCATTGCCGCCGACGATCAGCAGGATCAGATTGCCCATGAATTCATATTCGCTCATGTGGCTCATCGCGTCGGACTTCAGCATCACCGAAATCAGGTCATGTTCGCCCGGCGTCGCCGCCTTGCGGTCCCACAGATGTTTGAACGCCGCGCCCATTTCAAACGCGGTGTCGCGGCGGAACGCGCGCGTCTCGCGATCATTGAAATTGGAAATATCGCCGAAAATGTCGGACCAATGGGTCAATTTGCGGCGTTCTTCCCACGGGAAATCAAACAGGATCGCCAGCATCTGTGTGGTCAGTTCCATCGACACCAGATCGACCCAGTCGAACGGTTTGCCGATGGGCAGCGTGTCGAGCACGGCGCCGGTGCGCGCCAGCGAATCGCCGCGCATCCGGTCAATCTCGCCCGGGCCGAACGCGGGGGCAACGGTGCGGCGCTGCGCGGTATGCTGCGGCGGGTCCATCGCGATGAACATCGGCATCGGGATTTCATCTTCCTGCAACCGGTCGACGCCGTCCCCCGCGACGGTGATCCCGCCGACTTCCCAGCTTGACGAAAATATCTTGGGCAAAGCCTCGACATGCTGGATTTCCTTATAGGTCGATATCGACCAATAGGGTCCAAAGTCGGACTCTTCGCAGCGATAGATGGGATGTTCGGCGCGCAGCGTGCGGAATGGCGCCAGCCAGCTGTCGTCCGACCAAATGTCGTGACGCGTGACGTCCAGAAAATGTTTCTGGTCTGCTTTGTCCTGCAACATTGTCGCCATGAGGGGGGGGTGTCCTTTCCGCAAGCCGGGCCGGACTCTGGTGGCCCGATCACGTTGCAGAATGCCACTATTTACAGCTTTGTCAATGGGGCGGCGGGTCAAGCCCTGCGCTTGCGCCGCCACAGCGACCAGCCGCTGCCCAGCACGCCGTTGCGGAACAACCGCACCGACACCGCGATGACCAACGCGACCCACAGACCCTGCCACAGAATTGCGAGCAGATGCACCGACAGGCTGGCGTCGGTCGCGGCGCGCGCCGCCATAGCATAAGGCGATGAAAAGGGGATGGCCTGGGCGATCGTGGCCAATCGCTCCCCCGGCGCGCTGGCTGCGGCGGAGGCGAGACCGAACATCGCCACCTGGGTAATTGTGATCGGCAGCGACAGCATCTGAATCTCGCGCACCGAACCCGCCTGCGCACCCACGCCCAGAAACACCGCGCCGAGCAACAGGAACGCCATGATGAAATAGACGATGCCGAGCGCCAGAAAGGCCGGCCAGCCGATGGCCGGGCCAAATCCGCCCAGCACCGCGCCGACCCCCGGCGCGCCGGTCGCGACGAACAGGCCGAACCCAGCCAATGTGCCCCAAAATGCGATGAACAGCATCGAAACGCCGAGCAAGCCGATCAGCTTGCCGACGAACACGGCTTCCAGCGGCACAGCGGCAGCCAAAATCTCGATCACCTTGTTGCCCTTTTCCTCGGCCAGCATGCCAACCGCCTGTCCGGCGAGCAGCAAGGTCAACAGGAACAGGATGAACACCGCCATGAACCCCAGTTGCTGGCGCGCGGCGCTGCTCGGCGCTTGCGCGGTGTCCATCGCCGCAAAAACCGGGATGACCGGCGCGACCCGTGCACGCGCGGCGCGGTCGCGCACGACAATGTCGGCGAGCAGGGTGAGGTAGCGGCCCGATGCGCCGCCGCGGTTGCGCTCGATGATGGTCGGCGTGTCGATGGGACCCGCCAGCAGCGCATGAACATCGCCGCCAAAGCGTGTCGCGGCGGCGCGCGCGGCGTCGGGGCCGCGCGGGACCGGCATGTCGGTCTTGATGACCAGCCGCGCCGGGCTGCCGACTTCGCCAAAACCGGTGCGCAATGCCTTGTCCGCCTTGTCGAGCAACGCGCCGTCGGCGGGCGACACGACCGCAATGATCTGGCCGCTATCGCGCGTGTTGACCGCAAGCTGCGATGCGCCCAGCCCGCCGATGGTGCCAAAGGCCACCATGAAAAACGGCGCGAGCAGGAACAGCAGGAATGTCGGTGTCGCCACAATCGCCAGAAAGTCGCGGCGGGCAATGATGGCGACGGCGCGCAGGAAACGGGTCATGCGGCCTCTCCCGATTCGGCGTCCGCCGCATCGCGGCCATCATAATCTCCGTCGGCCTGACGCACGATATGGACAAAGGCGTCGTGCAGACCGGGGCGGGCAATCGACAGGCCGGCAATGCCGTGGCCGCCCGACACCAGCCGCGTCAGCAGGTCTTCGGCGCCATCGTCGCTTATCGCAAAATGCCAGCTGTCGCCGCGCCATTCGGCATCGGCGGGGAGCAGCGCGCGCAGCGCCGCGTCGGTCGCAGCGGCATCGCGCGGCGTATAGCGTACCTGCATCGGGAGCAGGGCACGGGCGGCGTCGACGCTGCCTTCAAACTGCCGTTCGGACCGGGCGATGATCGCCAGCCGGTCGCACAACCGTTCGGCGTGCGCCATGACATGGGTCGAAAATAATATGGTTGCGCCGCGTGTCCGTTCGCGGCGGATCATCGCCTCCAGCCGCTCCTGATTGACCGGGTCGAGCCCCGAGAACGGCTCGTCGAGCACGATCAGTTCGGGGCTGTGGACGATGGAGCCGATCAACTGGATCATCTGCGCCATGCCTTTCGACATTTTGCGGATCTTTTCGTCGACCACGCGCCCCAGCTCCAATTCTTCCATCATCACAGCGCCGCGCTTTCGCCCTTCGGCCCAATCGAGCCCGCGCAGCGCGCCCATGAACGCAATCGCCTCGCGCGCCTTCATGTTGGGGTACAGCCCGCGCTCTTCGGGCAAATAGCCGATGCGGTGGCGCGCGCTTTGCGGGTCCGGCGACCCCAGCAGGCGGCGGGTGCCGCCGTCGGGTTCAATGATGCCGAGCAAGATACGCAGGCTGGTGCTCTTGCCCGCGCCGTTGGGACCGAGAAGGCCATAGATCGACCCGGCGGGAACGGCGAGGCTGAGATCATGGACCGCGCGAAAATCACCGAAATATTTGGTGATCGCGCTTGCCTCGACGATGGGATCGGTCAATTCATATAGCTCCGGGATGGGGACGGCCAGCCGCGCAACCCGAATCGGGTGGCGCAACCGCTTTGGCAAGCCTTCTTTTCCCGCGCAGGGGTTAATTTTGGATGGAATCGGGCGTGACCAGTGTCGAAGACCGGCTGAGAGCAGCCGCGCAGGCGCTGGGCTTTGTCGCGTTTGGCATTGCCGACGCCGACGCCGCGCCGCGCACCGCCGCGCGGCTCCGACAATGGCTGGACGACGGCTGTCACGGCGACATGATCTGGATGGCCGAACGCGCGGGTGAGCGCGGCAGTCCCCAAGGGCTGTGGCCCGCCGTGCAAAGCGTGATCATGCTGGGGATGAGCTATGCCCCCGCGCACGACCCGCTGGCACTGGCGGCGGCGCGGACGCGCGGGCGGATATCGGTCTATGCCCAAGGCGCGGACTATCACGACGTCGTCAAAAAGGCGCTGAAAGGCCTCGCGCGGCAATTTGTCGGCTGGACGGAGGCAAACGTCAAAGTGTTCGTCGACACCGCGCCCGTGATGGAAAAGCCGTTGGCCGAGGCGGCGGGGCTGGGGTGGCAGGGCAAGCACAGCAATCTGGTAAGCCGCGACCATGGCAGCTGGCTGTTCCTGGGCGCGATATACACGACCGCCGCGCTGGCGCCGTCGGTGGCGGGTGCCGACCGCTGCGGTTCGTGCACCGCGTGCCAGACGGCCTGCCCGACCGATGCCTTTCCCGCGCCCTACCGGCTCGATGCGCGGCGATGCATTTCCTACCTCACCATCGAGCACAAGGGGCCGATCGCAGCCGAGTTCCGCCGTGCGATCGGCAATCGCATCTATGGCTGTGACGATTGTCTGGCCGTGTGTCCGTGGAACAAATTTGCCCAGGCGGCGGCAGCGCACCGCGCCTTTCTGCCGCGCGCCGAACTGGTCGCGCCCGCGCTGGCCGACCTGCTCGCGCTCGACGACGCAGGTTTTCGCGCCGTTTTCGCGGGGTCGCCGATCAAGCGCATCGGCCGCGACCGGATGGTGCGCAACGCCGCGATTGCGGCGGGAAACAGTGGCGATGTGCGGCTGGCGGCGCGGCTGAAGATTTTGACCGACGACCCGGACGCCGGCGTGGCCGACGCGGCGAAATGGGCGCTCGGCGCGCTACTTGCGTCTTAGCGCGTCGGCGCAGCCATCGGCCGCCGTGTCGCGCCCGTCGGGCAACCGCGCGTCGATATGCGTCACCACCGGCTCGCGTCCCGACGATTGCGGGTAAAGATAAAGGTCGAGCACGCATGCGCTGCCCGCAAACTGGATGCGCCTTGCTGTCCCCTCACGCATGTCGAGCCGCGGGGTGCCGAACAGGCCGGTCAGCGCGCGCGCGTCGCGGCCGATCAGGCTGCCCGGCGCAGTCGCGCTGCCGGGATAGGCGGGGGCAGGCCGCGTGCTGACCGTTGCGGGGCGGCTGCTGGCCGGTGCGGTCGCTGCGCCGCCACACGCCGACAGCAGCAATATGGCGGGGATGATTGCGGCAGTTTTCACGTCGGCGTCCTTGTCTCGGGAACATGCATTCTATGCACGGCAAAGGCGGCGGCGACAATCGGCGCGAGCAGATTGGCGACGGGGATGAAAAACAGCGCCGACGCGACGCCGCCCAGTGTCCAGCGCGCGGCGCGGGTGAGCGGCGCAAGTTGCGGGTGGCGCGCGCGCACCATCGCTTCAAGGTCTTTGCCCAGCACCAATGCGTTGACGCCCCACAGCAGCGCCAGCGTGCCGACGCCGGTGACCAGCAAGGCGATGTAGAAGGGCAGTGCGACCAGATTATAGCCCACCGCGCGGCCCGCCGATTGCAGCCCCAGCCGCGCGCCGGTCGCCAGTGGCACGGCGGTCGCGTGCGCCGCCGCTGCCGGGTAATGGCGGCGCTCGACCGCCGCGACGACGCTGTCGGAAAACAGGCCGATGACCGCAATCGCGACCAGCCGGAACAGGATCCAGCCGATCAGCAGGACCAGCGCCGCCATCAGCAAGGATGTGATCTCGGCCTCGGCCACCGTCGGCCAGCGCGCGAGCAGCGCGAACAGCGCATGCCACAGCCCAAAGCCCAGCGCCGCGACGATGACCAGCGTCAGCGCCAGGCTCTTGGCCAGCACCGTCAGCACCGCGCCGTCGCCAAGCTGGCGGATCGCCAGCATCAGCGCGGTCATGATCGGGACGGGCGGGGGTGACGTCATGCCCCTGCTTTGCGCCAGCGCGATGCGCCGGGTCAAGCGATGCTGGACAGCCGTGCCGCAGAACCCTATGGGCGCGGCCTTGCAAATCGCCCTTGTTCAGGAAGTTGCCCATGACCACGCCCGCCGCCCCGACGCTCGACATTCTCGCCATCGGCAATGCCATTGTCGACGTCCTCGCCCGGTCCGACGATGACTTCATCGCGGCGCGCGGCATGGTGAAAGGGTCGATGCAGCTGATTGACGGTGATCAGGCGGAGGCGCTCTATGCCGACATGGGCCCCGCGGTTGAGGTGTCGGGCGGGTCGGCGGCGAACACGCTGGCGGGCATGGCGGCGCTGGGCCGCCGCTGCGGCTTTATCGGTCAGGTCGCCGATGACCAGCTCGGCCATGTTTTCACGCATGACCTGCGCGCACTCGGCGTTGATTATCGCACCGCGCCGCTGGCGGGCGGCGCCCCCACCGCGCGCTGCCTGATCCTGATATCGCCCGACGGCCAGCGCACGATGAATACCTATCTGGGGGCGAGCCACTTGCTCGACCGCGACATGATCGACGAAGAACAGATCGCGTCGGCGGCGATCCTCTATCTCGAAGGCTATTTGTGGGACCCCGAACTGTCGCGCGCGGCGATGCGGCGGGCAATCGACATTGCGCGCGGTGCCGGGCGAAAAGTCGCGTTCACCCTGTCCGATGCGTTCATCATCGACCGCCACGGCGCCGATTTCCGGGCGCTGATCGATGATGGCCGGTTCGACATATTGTTCGCCAACGAAAGCGAAATCGCCGCCTTGGCGGGGCTGGACGATTTTGAAGCGGCGGTCGCGGCGATCGCACCGAAACTGCCTACGCTGGTCGTCACGCGCGGCGACAAGGGAGCCATCGCGGTTGCGGGCGGTTCGCGCTATGCCGTCGACGCCGAACCGATCGATCATGTCGTCGACACCACCGGGGCGGGCGATTTATTTGCTGCCGGGTTCCTGTCGGGGATGGCCGAAGGGCGCGGGACAGAGGATTGCCTGACCATGGGCGCGGTGTGTGCCCGCGCGATCATTGCCCAGGTCGGCCCGCGCGCGCAGGCCGATCTGGCGGCGCTGGTCACGCAAAAGCTTGGCTGATCAGCTGTCGGCTTTTGCCGCTGGCGTTGAAGTCTGGCGAAACAGGTCGCGGTCGGCGGGGCCAAAGCCGCGCGTCCAGATCAGCCAGCCATAACCCGCCAGGATCAGCGGCACCCCGACCAGGAGTTCGGCCCATTCATACGCCGGGGGCAATTGTGTGATCGCCCAGCCGACAATCGCTGCGCCGCCCGCCGCCCACGCCAGCGCCCAGCGCCAGCTGTTCACAGGTGCACCGAGGAGACGGCTCAGCAGCAGCGATTTCGTCACCGATGCAAAGCCGAGCGCCAGCATGAGCGCGATGGCGACGGCGCTGGCATCATATAGCGGGTCGAGCCCGGCGTTTTCGGCCCACAGGATCAACGCAAAGCTCAGCCCAGCCTGAATCGCGACGGTGATCAACGACAGCGCCAGATTGCGGTGGCGCGCGACATAGACCAGCGCGGCCTCGCTGACGACGGCGGTCGCGGCGATGACTTCGGCGGCGAGCAGAAAGAGCAGCGCGAGCGTGCCGCCGACAAATTCGGGGCCGACCAGCCCCATCACGGCCTCACCCGGAATGCCCAGCGCCAGCGCGACTCCCGCCTGCATCGCGATGATCCAGAATCCGACCTGGCTGATTTGAGCGGCGATCAGCGTCAATTTGCCCTCGGCCAGATTGCGGGTGATGACCGGGCCCAAAATCGGGTCGAAACTGGTTTTCAGCTTTTGCGGCAATGACGCCACTTGTTGCGCGATGTAATAGATGCCGACAATCGCCGGTGACGCGAAATAGCCCAATATGGCGAGGTCGAGCCGCCGCGTGCCCCATTCGATCGCGTCGGCCGCCGCCAGCGGCGCATTGCGCCGCGCGACGCGCAGCAGCTTGCCCGGGTTCGGTCGCCAGCCCGACGGCGCGCCATAGCTCCGCCACATCGGGATCGCGGCGGTTGCAAAGGCGGCGAGCATCGCCGAAACATAAGACAGGATCAGCCCGTCGCGCGGCGAATAATACCAGAACGCCCACGCCATGATGCTGATCACCCAGGGTTCGACAATCGAACGCGCGCGGACAGTTGTGGCAATGTCGAACCGATAGGCGCAGGCGGCCAGCGCCACATCGGTCCAGGCGATGGCAAAGATGACCAGCGGTAACAATCGGTCAAACTCGCTGGCGCCGCTGTTGGGAAACATCAGTTCGGGGAATGTCATCAACAACAATGCCGCGAGCGCCGACGCCAGCGTCGCGACGAACAGACCGTCCCACAACACGGTGCGCGCGCAGGCCCCCGGTGCGCTCAATTGTTCGGCCAAACCGCGCTTTAACCCCAAAGTGGCAAGCTGTGCCGCCAATTCGACGATCAGGATGGCATAGGCGAACCGGCCCAGCGCTTCGGCGCCATACCAGCGACCGGCAAAATAGAGAAAGGGCAGCCGCGCGATCAGCCGCAGGATAAAACCCATGAAATTGGTGCGCCCGCCCTTCGCCAGCGCAGCGGTGTCCGCCGAACCATCGGCAGATTCGCGCTCATCCCGGTCGTTCGTCGCTGTGCTGGCGTTCAAACGCTGTGCCCCCTGCTGGCCGCTGGCGGCATCATAGCGGATTGCGCCGCGCTGGCAAATCGGGGTGCGGTCACATCCCCTCTCCGCGCAGCGGCCGGGCGAGCAGCGCGCCAATGGCGGCGCGGGCGTCGGTGCGTCCTGCGATCAGCGCATCGACGGCGGCGACGATCGGCATGTCGATGCCCATCGCCTGTGCCGCAGCATGGATCACCGGCGCGCTGAATGCGCCTTCGGCGACGCTGGCACGGTCGGCCAGCATGTCGGCGACCCGCCGGCCCTCGCCCAGCCCCTTGCCCAGCGAAAAATTGCGCGATGCGGTCGATGAACAGGTCAGCACCAGATCGCCCAGCCCCGCCAGCCCCGCCAGCGTCTCCATCCGCGCGCCGCGTGCGATGCCGAACCGTGCCAGTTCGGCGAAGCCCCGGCTGATCAGCGCCGCCCGCGCATTTTCGCCCAGCCCTGCGCCCGCGACAACGCCGCACGCGATGGCAAGGATATTCTTGACCGCGCCCCCCACCTCTGCGCCGATCACATCGTCGCTGGCATAGGGGCGGAAATGCCGCCGTGCGATGCGGTGCGCAATGGCTTCGGCGTTTTCCAGCGTGTCGGCGGCCAGCGTGACGGCGGTGGGCAGCCCGCGCGCAACCTCGGCGGCAAAGGTCGGCCCCGACAATATGGCAATCGGCGCACGCGGGTGGCACGCGCGCGCGATGTCGACGGGAAAGGCAAAGCTGCCCGCCTCCATCCCCTTGCTGCACAGGATCAGCGTCGCGCCGGTCGGCGGCAGCGCGGCCAATGTCGCGCGCAGGAATGGTACGGGAACGACGACGAACAACATGTCCGCTGCCGCCAGCTCCGTCAGACCGGTCGTCGCGCGGAGCGATGGCGACAGCGCGATTCCGGGCAGAAATGCCGTGTTTTCATGGG
This sequence comes from Pseudomonadota bacterium, assembly GCA_041181445.1. Lineage (GTDB taxonomy): Bacteria > Pseudomonadota > Alphaproteobacteria > Sphingomonadales > Sphingomonadaceae > Sphingopyxis. The sequence continues at coordinate 2,188 of JBEGPL010000123.1, read as the reverse complement.
CTTCGTTGATCGACGTCACGACGTCATCCTCGCGCGCCCACAATGTGACTTTGGACCCGTCGGCCGCGGACAATTGCGCCAGCGCGGTGCCCCACGCGCCGCCGCCGACCACGCCGATGCCGCCGCCGGTCATGCCTTGACCCCTGCGCCGCGCGCCACCTGTGCATCGGCATCGAGCGGCCAGCGCGGCCGCGCGGCAAAATCCAGCCCGTCGGTCAGCCCGGCGGCCAAGCGTTCGGCCCCGGCCCAGGCGATCATCGCGCCATTGTCGGTGCACAGCCACAGTGGCGGCGCGACAAAGGGAAGCCGATGGTCGGCGGCTAGCCGTTCTAGCGCAGCGCGGATCGGGCCGTTTGCCGCAACACCGCCCGCCACGACAAAGGCGGTGGCGTCGGGCGTGGCCGTCAAAGCGCGGCGGCTGCGGTCGATCAGGCAATCGATCACCGCCTGTTGAAAGCTCGCGGCGATATCATCGCGGGCATATTTTCGCGATTCGACCGCCCGCAGCACCGCGCTTTTCAGCCCCGCGAAGGAAAAATGCGGGTCGGCGCTGCCCAGCATCGGGCGTGGCAGCGGCACGGCGGCGGCGTCACCCGCTCGCGCGGCCTGTTCAACCGCCGGACCGCCGGGAAAGCCGAGCCCGAGCAGCTTGGCGGTTTTGTCAAATGCTTCGCCGGCCGCGTCGTCGATGGTCGTCGCCAGCCGCTGGTAATTGCCGACGCCGCCGACGCGCAGCAACTGGCAATGCCCGCCCGACACGAGCAGCAGCAAATAGGGAAAGGCCAGCGTCGGATCCGACAGGCGCGGCGACAACGCATGCCCTTCCAGATGGTTCACCGCGATCAGCGGCTTGCCCGCCGCATGCGCGAGCGCCTTGCCCGTGACCAGCCCGACCATCACCCCGCCGATCAGCCCCGGTCCGGCGGTCGCGGCGACGGCGTCGACATCGGCCAATGTGCATCCGGCATCGGCGAACAGGTCGGCGACCAGCGGCGTTAGCCGTTCGACATGCGCGCGCGCGGCATATTCAGGAACGACGCCGCCAAAGGGGCGGTGGACATCATCCTGACTCGCCACGCGGTGTGCGACAATGCGCCGGTCGCCGGTGACGAGCGCGGCGGCGGTTTCGTCGCAACTGGATTCAAGGCCAAGGATGAGCGTCATCGTAGTGCGGCCATAGCCCCCCCTTTCCCTTGCGCGCAAGGCGGGGTAGGCGAAGGCCCATGTCGATGATCGATCCCGACCGTCCGTTGCGGCTTGGCACGCGCGCGTCGCCGCTGGCGCTGGCGCAGGCCGAAATGGTGCGCGATGCGCTGTGTGCGGCGCACGGCTGGCCGGTGCCTGCGGTTGAACTGGTCGCGGTGACGGCGTCGGGCGACCGGATCACCGACCGCGCGCTCGCCGACGTCGGCGGCAAAGCGTTGTGGACAAAGGAACTGGACGCGATGCTGGCGGGCGGCGACATCGACATGGCTGTCCATTCGATGAAGGATGTCGAGACCATCCGCCCCGACGCCTTTGTGATCGCGGCGATGCTGCCGCGCGCCGATGTGCGCGACCGGATCGTCCTGCGCCCCGGATTGACGTTTGCAGCGGGCGGAGCGGTGTGGGACGCGTTGCCGCACGGCGCGCGTGTCGGCACCAGCAGCCCGCGCCGCGCCGCGCAGTTGCGGGCGAAGCGTGCCGACCTTGTGATCACGCTGATACGCGGCAATGTCGCAACGCGGCTGGCAAAGCTGGCGGCGGGCGATTGTGATGCGACTTTGCTCGCGGCGGCGGGGCTCGACCGGCTGGAGATGGCGGATGTCGGCGTTGCGCTCGACATTGCCGATTGGCTGCCGGCGGCGGCGCAGGGTGCCATTGGTATCGAGGCACGGCGCGATGATTCCGATGTGCGCCAGGCGCTGAACAGCATCGCCGATCACGCGACGATGGCGGCCGTTTTGGCCGAACGCGCGCTGCTCGCGGCGCTGGACGGCGATTGTCGTTCGCCGGTGGCGGCGCATGCGGCACGCGATGCCGGTGGTGCGTTGATCCTGCGCGCGCAAATCTATGCCCCCGACGGCCGCGTGATGATCGACGGGTCGTGCGCGGGCGATGACGCGGCGGCGATTGCCGACCTCGCGCGTGACATGCTGGGCCGGGCACCGCTGCATGTCCGCGCGGTCTTTGGCGGATAGTGGGTGGC
>JBEGPL010000122.1:0-3869 GCA_041181445.1 Pseudomonadota bacterium | reverse complement strand
GCTGATCGACGACCGCGCGGCGGAACGGGTGCGCACGCATCTTGGCCGCTGGCGGTTTTACATGGGATGGGCTAAGGGGGCCGCCGACGGCGTCCCGACCGGCGATGGTGCACCGGCACCGTCTGGCCCATCCATATCATCTGTGGACGCTTTGAAGGAATAGTTTGAGTCAATGAGTGACGAACAGGACAAGCCGACGTTGACCCGCAAGCCGCTGGGCTTGAAGCGCACGGTGGAAGCCGGGCAGGTGCAGCAACAATTCAGCCATGGCCGCCGCAACACGGTCGTGGTCGAGGTGAAGCGTCGCCGCATGATCGGCAAGCCCGGCGAGGCTGTGCCCGAGGCCGCACCTGAACCGACGCCCGCACCGGCCCCCGCTCCGGTGGCGGTGGCACCCGTTCCGGCGGCGCCCGCGCCCGCACGTCCGTCGGCCAATGACGCGCTGATGTCGCGCCAGGAACGCCAGGCGTTGCTGCTGCGCGAGGCCGAGGAATCGCGCCAGAATTCACTCGAAGAAGCCCGCCGCCGCGAAGAAGCGGCGCGCGCCAAGGCGATCGACGACGAACGCCGCCGCAACGAAGAACGCGGCGAGGCGGCGGTGACGCCCGCAGTGACGGCTCCCGCCGATGCGGTGCCCGCGCCCGAGGCTGCCGAAGTCGACGCCGACGCCGCACCGGAAGAGGCCGAGGCCGCGCCTGCCGCTGGCCGCGCCGCCCCCGCGCCGCGCCGTTTCACCCCGGTCGAAGCGCCCAAGCGCAAGCCCGAACCGGCGAAACCCGAACGCAAGCAGGTCGGCGACAGCCGCCGCCAGTCGGGCAAGCTGACCGTCGCACGCGCGCTGAACGACGACGAAGGCGCGCGCGCGCGCAGCCTCGCCGCACTGAAACGTGCTCGCGAAAAGGAAAAGCGCGCACACATGGCCTCCAATCTGGGTCCGCGCGAAAAGCAGGTGCGCGAAGTCGTCGTCCCCGACGCGATTTCGGTGCAGGAACTGGCGAACCGCATGGCCGAAAAAGGGTCCGACCTGGTCAAGGCTCTGTTCAAGATGGGCATGCCGGTCACCATCAACGAAACACTTGACCAGGATACGGCCGAGTTGCTCGTCACCGAATTTGGCCATGAAATCAAACGCGTGTCCGATTCCGACGTCGACATCGACCATGAATCGGACGTCGATGCGCCCGAAACGCTGAAAAGCCGCGCGCCGGTGGTGACGATCATGGGCCATGTCGACCATGGCAAGACGTCGCTGCTCGACGCGCTGCGCGGGACCACCGTGGTCGCGGGCGAGGCCGGCGGCATTACCCAGCATATCGGCGCCTATCAGGTGAAGACAAAGGACGGCGCGCTCGTCACATTCCTCGACACGCCGGGCCACGAAGCCTTCACCGAAATGCGCCAGCGCGGCGCGAACGTCACCGACATCGTCATTTTGGTGGTGGCCGCCGACGACGGGCTGAAGCCGCAGACAATCGAGGCGATCAACCACAGCAAGGCGGCCGGCGTGCCGATGATCATCGCGATCAACAAGGTCGACAAGGACGGCGCCAACCCGCAACGCGTGCGCGAACGCCTGCTCGAACATGAAATCATGGTCGAGGCGATGGGCGGCGAAGTGCAGGATGTCGAAGTGTCGGCGCTGAAAGGCACCAACCTTGACAAGCTGATCGACGCGATTGCGATTCAGGCCGAAATCATGGAATTGAAGGCGAACCCCGACCGTCAGGCCGAAGGTTCGGTGATCGAAGCCAAGCTCGACAAGGGCCGCGGCCCGGTGGCGACGGTGCTGGTCCGTCGCGGCACGCTGAAGGTCGGCGACATATTGGTTGTCGGCGCCGAAAGCGGGCGCGTCCGCGCGCTCGTCAACGACAAGGGCCAACAGGTCAAGGTCGCGACGCCGTCGATGCCGGTCGAAGTGCTCGGCCTGTCGGGCGTGCCGATGGCAGGCGACACGCTGACCGTCGTCGAAAACGAAGCGCGCGCGCGCGAAGTTGCCGCTTATCGTCAGGAACAGGCGACGGCAAAGCGCACCGTGCAGGCCCCGGTCAGCCTGGAAGACATGTTCGGGGCGCTGGCCGACAAGGCCAAGGTCATGGAATATCCGGTGGTCATCCGGTCCGATGTCCAGGGTTCGACGGAGGCGATCGTCAACGCGCTCAATCGCCTGTCGACCGACGATATCAAGGTCCGGGTGCTGGCATCGGGCGTGGGCGCGATCACCGAAGGCGACATGACACTGGCGTCGGCCACCGGCGCGCCGATCATCGGTTTCAACGTGCGTCCCAACGCCAAAGCCCGCGAACTGGCCAACCGCGACAAGGTCCGCTTCCTCTATTACGACGTCATCTATCACCTGACAGAGGCCGTCGCGAAGGAAATGGCGGGTCAATTGGGCCCCGAACGGATCGAAACGGTCGTCGGCCGCGCCGAAATCCGCGAAGTATTCACGTCGGGCAAGCGCGACAAGGCCGCCGGTCTGCTCGTGCTGGAAGGCAGCATCCGCAAGGGGCTGTTCGCGCGCCTGACCCGCGACGATGTCATCGTGTCGAAAACCACCATCGCGTCGCTGCGCCGGTTCAAGGACAATGTCGACGAAGTGCGCGCGGGGCTGGAATGCGGCGTCGTGCTGGCCGACACCAACGACATCAAGGCGGGCGACAATCTGGAAGTGTTCGAGGTCGAGGAACGCGAACGCACGCTGTAAGGCGCAATTGTGAGGGTCTGGGGTTATGGCGCGCTATGTGGCGCTGTTCGGCAGCATCAATGTTGGCGGCAACCGGCTGACCATGGCCGATCTGCGCGCCGCGTTTGAGGGTGAGGGCTTCACCAACGTCGAAACCGTGGTCGCCAGCGGCAATGTCCTGTTCGACCATGACGCGCGGCCGACGCGGGGGCTTGAGGAAAAACTGGCGATGATGATGCACGACCGGTTCGGCATGACGCTGGCGGCGCTGGTGCGGAGCCGGGACGAGCTGGCGGCGGCGCTGGCGGGCAATCCGTTTGTTGCCGACGGCGACGAGGCCCGCGTCCATACGATGTTTCTGGACGGGCAGCCGGACGCGGACGCCTTCACCCGTTTGGCCGCCGATCACGCCGGGCGCGGTCCCGAACGGCTCGCCATTGGCGACCGTGCGCTGCACATCGATTATGTCGATGGCGTCGGCGACAGCCGCCTGACCGCCAAGTTCATCGAGCGGCGCTTGAACTGCAAGGGCACGGCGCGCAACATGCGATCAATCACGCGGATTGTCGCGAAGTTGGATGAACAGGGGGCATAGCCTCGCCCAACGGTCACATTTGTTCCGTTTTGCGGATTTTTTCTTGTTACGATTTTCATATTATGCTAAATATTCTCTGTGAATATCCGGATTTCCAGATCGGCCGGGAAGGCACTGAAACGCTCAAACAAGCGAAAGTTGCTCACCCAAAAGATTTTGGAGATGGCGAAGAATCCGGACGCCTTGGCCGCCAATGTCATCCGGTTGCAAGGGCGGTCCGATTTTCGATTGCGCGTTCAGGATTGGCGTATTGTCTTTCGGATTGAAGACGGCATTTTGCACATCGACGAAATTGAGCCGCGCGGCTCCATTTACGAGGATAAGTCATGACGGTTCAATATGTGGAAATTGGCGGTCAGCGCATCGCGATGCTGCCGGCGACGGACTATGACCGTTTGGTGGACATGGCCGAGGACCGGGCTGACATATTGGCCGCAGAGCGTGCCGAAAAGCGCCGACTGGAGGGCGAGGAATATGTGCCATTCGCGCTGGTCGAGTCGCTTATCAACGGCGCCAATGCGCGGCGCGCCTGGCGCAGCGCTCGCGGCCTGACGGCGGCACCCGGGGCCCAGGCATCGGGCCGAACACCGG
>JBEGPL010000121.1:0-3247 GCA_041181445.1 Pseudomonadota bacterium | reverse complement strand
CGCGCGCTGCTTCCCGCGCTGATCGCCGACCCCGAATATCGCGCGCTCGCCGATGAAGGGCGCTATGCGCAGGCCTATTGGCTGGCAACGAAATTGGGCCGCCCGGCTTATGACTGTTTCTTCATGCTCCAGCGGTCGACGTGGGCGACGCGCGATCCGGCGATGCGGGCGCGGCTGGTTGCGCGCTTTGCCGATGATGGCCCCGCGCTGATCGACGCTTATACCCAAGGCGAGCCGGTGAAACGCTTTCACCGCATGTATATCGTCAACGCGCTGCGCGAGCTCGGCCGGTTCGACGCGGCGCTGGCGCTGCTCGACGCGATTGGGGCCAGCGGCGCGCCGGTCCCCGGACAGGCCGATCCCGACAGCATCTATGGCCCGGGCGCGGCCGACGGCCCGATGCGCCTCGCAATCTTGCAGCGCGACGACGGCCGCTTCGCCGCCGCGACACTGCCGCAAAAAATGCTGAACGACATATGCGATGACGAACTCACCCTCATCTATGGCCCGACAAAGCCCGCGACCAAGGCGGCGTGCAAGGTGCGCCGCGACGCCGAAGCCAAAGAATCGGCCGACTTCGAAGGCGCGATGGCGCTGCGCAACGACTCCGGGCTGGATGCGGAATGCGCCGCTTTGGCGCCTGACAAACGCTCAGGCGAACTGAAGATAGCCTGTGAATTTGCGCAGAATGACCGCGACCAACTGGCAGCCAATGTGCTGACCAAGGACGGTGCCAAGCTGGCCGCCGATTGTGCGGCAACGCCGGAACATAAGCGCGGCGGGCCGCTGCGCGCTGGGTGCGGTCGGCTGGAAAGCGCGGTCGGCAACGCGCTGGGTGCGCAACTCGCCGACGATGCGGCGGGCTATGCGCTTTTTTGCCCCGGCAACCGCGACAATTATCTGGAAGACCGCAGCGAGATTGCCAGCGATGGCTGTATGCAGGCCGGGTGGAAGCTGAAGTCCCGGCAGGAGGAAGCGCTGGTCGCAGACCCGGCAAAGCTCGACCCGATGTGCGCCAAGGCCGACGATCTGACCGAGGATATCGATTTTTACGAAGTGCTGCTCGCCGCCTGTTCGTCCTTGAACATGCAGCGTGAAACGAGCGAAATTGAGCGATTGGCGACCAGCCCGGCGGCGTTCGACGCGGATTGCGGACGCTTTGCGAAAACCAATGGCGCGGGCAACGACGTGTTTGGCCTGACCGAACCGCAGGAACGATGCAACCGCGCGTGGCGGCTGCGCGAAAACACGCGTGCGCGGGCGGATGCCGAAGCCAAGGGGCTCGCCTGCTTTGGCGACGCGATCTACAGCCCCGATCGCCCGCGCTGTGTGCCCAAGTCCCAGTATGACTCCGAAATGGCGGTCGGCCGCGATATGTCCGACCCCAAAATGGCACTGATGGATATGAGCATGTTCGACGAAGGCAGCAGCCTGATGCAGGCAGCGCACGTCGCGGCGGCGCGGATCATCGCCAATGGCAAGGCGGCCGGCACCTATCCCAAAGCCGATCCCTTTGCGATTCCGGCGGACGAAGAATGAGCGTGTCGATCCGCCCCGCGACCCGCGCCGATCTGCCGCTGATTGCGGCGCTGATTCGCGAACTCGCCGACTATGAGCAACTGGCGCACGAAGTCCGCTTTGACGCGGCGGTGTTGGGCGACCGGCTGTTCGGGGCCCGGCCCTATGCCGAGGTTGTGATTGGTGAAGTCGATGGTGCGGCGCAGGGATTTGCGCTGTTCTTCCACAATTTTTCGACGTTTGAAGGCCGCCCCGGCGTCTATCTGGAGGATTTGTTCGTCCGGCCCGAAGCGCGCGGCGCGGGGCTGGGCAAGGCGCTGCTCGCCCATCTTGCCGGGCTTTGCGTAGCGCGCGATTGCGCGCGGCTCGAATGGAGCGTGCTCGACTGGAACGCCCCCGCGATCGGATTTTATCAGAGCCTGGGCGCGCGGATGATGGACGAATGGACGGTGATGCGCGTCGATGGCGGTGCGCTCGCCGCGCTGGCGGCTTTGGGCTGAACTGCTGCGATCTGTGCCGCGCTTGTGCTGGCGCGGCAACTGTGTTTAACTGTGCCCACGGGTCGCATCATCGCCGCCAACCATCCTCTGCAGGAGCCCCAGAGCCCCGCGGACCATGGGGCGCGGATGCAGGGGAATACTCATGAACTATCGTATGCTTACGGCCGCCGCGGCGGCCATGACGTTCGCGTTGGGTGTGGTTCCATCGGCCAGCGCGCAAATGCCAAGCTGGTCGCCCGAACAGCAAGCCGTGTGGAGCGTGGTGTCGCAAAGCTGGGTCGATGACGCCGCCCAGAATGGCAAATGGCCCAAGGATTATGCCGATCCGCAAATCCTGGCATGGTCGAGCGATTTTCCTTCGCCGCGCGGCCTCGATAGCATCGACAAATGGACGCGTTTTGGCAACGCCCAGCGCAAAACGCTGCAATATGAAATCACGCCGCAGGCGATCGCGCTCAGCGGCAACACCGCCGTCGTGACCTATACTTTGGCGATGGTCAGCCAACGCGGGACCGACAAGCCTGAAAATGTTCAGGAAGCGATTGTCGAAACGCTGGTGCGCAATGGCGGCAGCTGGAAATTTCTGGCCACCACCAGCCACGACTTGAAGTAAGCGGCCGGGCAGCGCGTTCCGGGCCGCCCCCCGGCCGGAACGCGCTGAACGCTCACCCGAAAACATTGATTTCGATGGAAAATGGTGCCGCTTAGGTGACTCGAACACCTGACCCCATCATTACGAATGATGTGCTCTACCAACTGAGCTAAAGCGGCAATGGCGGCGCGGTTAGCAAGGCTGGCGGGCAAAGACAAGGCGGTTTGGTTCCCGCACGGCGCCCGCACGGTTCATGCACAGCGCGTGCATGGCGCGCGACCGCGATCTGGCCCTGACGCAAAACTGCGAAAAATGCGCTTCGTTTACGCGGCATTTACCATTCATGGTGCACAAGCTGTCCCGACGAATTTGTGGATTGGGGACGGGTCAATGGACAGCTTGCGCGGACATGTGTCCGACAGCGATGTGCGCGATGACGCGGCAATCGAAGCGCCGCCGATTATCGGCGCCGACGAACGCCGGATGCAGGTGCGCGCCTATAATTTCTGGGCGTCGCTGCTGGGCGAACGCGCCTATCCCGCCATCGAGGACCTGGAGATTGAATCGCTCGACGATTTCGGGCCGCATTCGGTGCTGCTCGACTTTACCGCCGGGATCGAAAATCCCGCCATTGCCT
>JBEGPL010000120.1:0-2556 GCA_041181445.1 Pseudomonadota bacterium | reverse complement strand
ACCGAACCCTTGGTGCAGGTGGCGGGGGCGGGCGTGCGTTATGTCCATGGCCGCTGGCCGCGCCGCGTGACCGATGCGCTGGCCGATGCGTCATTTGACCTGCCCGCGGGCGCGGCGCTGGCGATTGTGGGCGGGTCGGGGTCGGGCAAGTCGACGCTGGGCCGCGCGATTGCGGGCATCGGCCCGCTGACATCGGGCCGCGTCAATTGGCGCGGCGCGTCCCTGCCGCCGCGCGGGCGCCGTATCGCCGCCGAGCGGCGGCTGATCCAGCCGGTGTTTCAGGATCCGGCGGCCAGTCTGGACCCGCGTTGGCGGGTCGACGCGGTGGTCGAAGAGCCGCTGCGCTGGCTTTACCCCGATCTTGGCGCGGCCACGCGGCGCGCGCAGGTGCTTGCGGTGCTGGCCGATGTCGAACTGGGCGCGACCTTTGCGGATCGGCCTGTCACCAGCCTGTCGGGTGGGCAGGCGCAGCGCGTTGCCATCGCCCGCGCGCTGATCGCTTCGCCCGAACTGCTGCTGCTGGACGAGGCGACATCGGCGCTCGACGTCGTGACGGCAGCGGCGATCATCGACCTGCTCGCGCGGTTACAGCGCGAACGCGGGCTGACGCTGATCTGGATCACGCATGACTTGGCGGCAGCCAGCATTTTGTGCGACCGGCTGGCGGTGATGGACGCGGGCCGCATCGTCGAACAGGGGGATTTCGCGGCGATTGTCGCGGCGCCGCAGCATGGTGTCACGCGCGCGCTTATTCGCGCCTCAGTGTGAACGAAAAAGGGCGGATCCTCTCGGACCCGCCCCTTTTGTCGTCGCTTGCGATCAGATGATCAGAAACTGAAACCGATCGAGAAGATGATGCCTTCGTCATACAGCTTGTCGATCGCCTTGATCCCCAACGTCGGGATGTCGGTGTCGACATAGCGGACACCGAGGGTCGCAGGACCCACGGCGACATCGGCGCCAACCTGATAATCGAGATAGTTGCCGCCGGGGGCGAGTGCACCCAGCGCGCCGTCGGTGTAGCCGATCGAACCGACCAGCGTGACCGGCGTGTTCGGGATGCCCGCCGCCGCGCCAAGGCCCAGATACAGATTGTCATCGTTGGCCAAAGCCGCCTGATCCCAGCTGTAACCCACGGTGCCGGTCAGCTTGACCGGGCCCAATGTGTGCGACAGTTTGCCGATGGCTTCGAAATAATCGCTGGGGCCAAAGGCGGACTTGCCGTCGGGATAGACATAATAGGTCAGGCCAACGTCGATCGACGTGCCTTCGGCAATGTCGGTGGCATAACCGGCATACAGGTCGACTTCGACTTCGCCATAGGTCAGCGTATCGGCCAGATTCGAGCCCCAGACGCCGGCATAGAAGCCTGATTCGTGGCTGATGGTCAGCGTCGGCTGAACCGCAATATCATTGTCGCTGAGCGAAACGCCGCGGAAACGATAGTCGGTCACGACCGCCACGCCGCCGGTCACGGAGATGGGGCCCGACGCTTCGTCCTGCGCAAATGCAGGCGCGGCGGTGGAGGCGAGAAGCACGCCAAGGCATGCGGCAGAGAATTTTTTCATGGAGAACCCTTTTTGCTGTGGACTGTTGATGTCAACGTCCGTCCTGCTGTTACCACCCGGTCCTTTTGGCCGTGACGAGACGCCACGGCATGGATCATGTTCCGGCAACGGGCGAAACATGCGGATATTTGTGCGCCGCACAATCAAAAAAGGGTTAAGGGCGTCAATAATTCCGACATTGTTGCCCAGTTGCAACAGTTGAAATCGGCACGTTCAGCACGCCAAGCCCCCCCTTTTGTTGGCGCGCCAAGCCGCCTATAGCGCGGCGGACCAAAGAGGAAAAACTCTGCATGAGCGACCATAACCCCGGCCTGCGCCCCTGGCGCGACATATCGCGGCGCGCCTGCCGTCAGATCATGGTCGGCAATGTCCCGGTCGGCGGCGGCGCGCCGATCACGGTCCAGACGATGACCAACACGCTGACCAGCGACGCGGTCGCGACCATCGACCAGATCCGCCGCTGCGAAGAGGCGGGGGTCGACATCATCCGCGTGTCGTGCCCCGACGTCGAAAGCACCGCCGCGCTGGGCAAGATCGTCCGTGCCGCGCGCGTGCCGATCGTCGCCGACATCCATTTCCATTACAAACGCGCGCTCGAAGCCGCCGATGCGGGCGCGGCGTGCCTGCGCATCAACCCCGGCAATATCGGGTCGGGCGCACGCGTCGGCGAAGTCGTCCGCGCCGCCAAGGCGAATGGCTGCGCGATCCGCATCGGCGTCAACGCGGGGTCGCTGGAAAAGGATTTGCTCGAAAAATATGGCGAGCCCTGCCCCGAGGCGCTGGTCGAAAGCGCGCTCGACCATATCAAATTGCTCCAGGACCATGACTTTCATGATTACAAGGTCGCGGTGAAGGCGAGCGACGTGTTCCTCGCGGTCGCGGCCTATATGCAGCTTGCTGACGCGGTCGATTGCCCGCTGCATCTGGGGATTACCGAGGCGGGCGGCTTGATTGGCGGGACGGTGAAATCGGCGCTGGGCATCGGCAA
>JBEGPL010000119.1:0-3400 GCA_041181445.1 Pseudomonadota bacterium | reverse complement strand
TGCGTCACGAATTTGCCAGTTATTTCCACGAAGAAGTGTTTGAGCTTCAGCCACAGGCGGTGCGCGATTTTCTCGTCGATACGTCTATTCTGGAGGAATTGTCGCCATCGGCCTGTGCCGCCGTGGTCAACAAACCCGACGCCCGCAGCATCCTCGAACAGGTTTTTGAAGGCGGATTGTTCCTGTCCGATCTTGACAGGGAACTGAGCCGTTATCGGTACCACAGCCTGTTCCGGGAAATGGTGCTTGGCCGCCTGATGCGGCGCGCGCCGGAACGTGCCAGCGAATTGCATCGACGGGCCAGCAGCTATTTTGCCGACGCGGGGGATTTGTCGCGTGCGCTGGAACATGCCGTGTTGTGCGGCGACAAAGTCTTTTTGGCCGATCAGCTGGAGTTGCTCGCCGAACCCATGACCTATGGCGGACTTTTGTACCGCATCGACGAACTTGCGAGTGACTTGCCTTGGGAATTGCAGTCAACGCGTCCCGCATTGCTGCTGGCGATGTCGTGGCGCCGATCGCGCCGATTGGCGTTCAAATCGTCGGAACGGCTGATCGAGGCAGCGGAAACGGTTATCGCGGCGCGCTTTGAATGCGGCGAAAACACCGAATACCAACACGAACAGATGCTTTTCCGGGTGAGGCATCGCCGCATTATGCTCGAAGCCGCGCGCGACAACATGGTATTTGTTGAACAGGAATCGGAACCACTGTTGGCCGATCTGGGTGATGATCATCCCTATCTCAGCTGCACATTGCTCGCACAGCTGCTTTCGGCGCGGCGCGAGCTTTATCATTTCCATGACATGCTGCGACTGGAGGCCGAACTGCGAAAGGCGCTCGGACGCCCCGGTTCAGATTTTGCGTCGATTGCGCTGAAATCTTCGGTCGCGCCGACTCTGGTCGCACAGGGCAAGACCCGCATGGCGCGGCAATTTCTGGAAGAAGCCCATGAACTGGCGCGGGACATGGACTGGCAGATTTCCGGAATTGCCGCTCTTCCCGCATTGCCATTAGCCGAAATCCACTATGAATGCGGTGATCTCGAACGTGCTGCAGAGCTCGTCGAGCGCCATTTGCCATCGATACGACAATGGGGTTTCGTCGATCAGTTGGCGTCGGGCTATGTCGTCAGGGCGCGTCTCGCGGCAGCCGAAGGTGACTATCAAAGCGCGCTGTCGGGGCTGGAAGAAGCGCAATTGGTCGCCATTGAGTGCGGATTGGACCGCCTTCGTGCGCTGATCCTCTCCGAACAGGTGCATATGCTCGTCAAGATCGGGCACGTCGAACAGGCCGAGCAATTATTCTACACAAGCGACCTGTGCTTTGAGGGCGAGCCGGTGCCGACGATGAATCCGACACGGCTCAACGAATGGATGGCCATTGCTTGGCTCCGTTTGGAAATGCACCGCTTCCGGCTTGTCCGTTCGCGCAAGATCGTCAAACGCTGGTTGGAATTTGTCAGGCGCAGGGGCGCTGTCCGTTCATCGGTGACGTTTGAGCTGCTCTTTGCCCAGATTGCGGTGCTTTCGGGAAATCGTTCGGAGGCCCGACGCGCCGTGCGGGCGGCGGTCGAGCTGGCCGAACCCGGCGGATGGGTGCGCCCGTTTGTCGATGAAGGCGAGGCGATATCGTCCCTGCTGGTCGAAGCTTATGCCAACGGCCCCGAACTCGATACGCCGGTCGACAGATTTGCAATGCACCTCGTATCCATCATGCGCGGCACTACGCAGGCCGATGCTGACGAAGAGGATGATGATTTCGGCCTTGGCAGCGGCCTTTCACTGCGTGAAGTAGAGATATTGACGATGGTCAGTGGTGGTTTGCGCAATCGCGAAATCGGCGATCGGCTTGGGCTGACCGAGGGCACGGTCAAATGGTATATGCAGCAGATATACGACAAGCTGGGCGTCAGGCGGCGGCCGCAGGCTGTTATCCGGGCGCGCCAGCTGGGGATTTTGTCCTGATGTGACAGCCTATCTTTGGAAAGATGGTCAGGCGGGTTCCGGGCCATAGCGCGTCAATAACATCTGGATTTACGGGAATTCGTCATGGCCAAGGGCAAGGTGATTATCAGTTGCGCGGTGACCGGCGCCATCCACACGCCGTCGATGTCGCCGCATCTTCCGATTACCGCCGACGAAATTGCCGAAGCCGCGATCGGCGCGGCGGAGGCAGGGGCGGCGATTATTCACCTGCACGCGCGCAATCCCGACGACGGACGGCCCGATCAGAACCCCGCATTGTTCGAACCCTTCCTGAAGGTCATCAAGCAGCGCAGCGACGCGGTCATCAATCTGACGACCGGCGGGCATCCGTCAATGTCGTTGACGGAACGGTTGCGGCCCGCAACCACCTTTCAGCCCGAAGTTGCATCGCTCAACATGGGGACCATGGGTTTCGGCCTGTTCCCGATGCTGGAACGCTACACCGACTGGAAATATGATTGGGAACCGACAACGCTCGCCGCGTCGCGCGATCTGGTGTTCAAAAACACCTATAAGGATATCGAGGATCTTCTGGCGTTGCTGTCGCCGCTCGGGACCCGGTTTGAATTTGAATGTTATGACACCAGCCACCTTTATAATTTGAAGCATTTTCTGGACCGTGGTCTGGTGAAAGCGCCGTTGTTTATTCAGACCTGCTTTGGCATATTGGGCGGCATCGGCAGCCACCCCGATGATGTTGTGCACATGAAACGCACGGCGGACCGGCTGTTCGGTGACCAATATATTTGGTCGGTCCTGGGTGCGGGGGCCCAGCAGATGCGCATCGTCGCCATGGCGGCGGCGATGGGTGGCAACATCCGTGTCGGCCTGGAAGACTCGTTGTGGGCAGGCCCGGGAAAACTGGCCGAAACCAACGCGCAACAAGTCAAAATGGCGCGCGAGATTATCGAGAATATGGGGCTGTCCGTGGCAACACCCGACGACGCGCGCGCCATTCTTGCGCTCAAGGGCGCGGATCGTACCAACATATGACAGCGTGGTGGAACCCGATCGAGGCGCAGGACTGGTTGGCGACGCTCACTGAGACGCCACTGGCAGACCTTATGTCGCGCGCCGAAATCGCTACCATATCGGGGCATGGAACGGTCGTAACATATTCGCGCAAAGTCTTCATTCCGCTCACAAAATTATGCCGCGATGTGTGCCATTATTGCACCTTTGCGCAGCGCCCTTCGCAGCTGGCATCGCCGTATCTCGATCTCGATGAGGTGCTGGCGATTGCGCGTGCGGGTCACGCGGCGGGGTGCCTCGAAGCACTGTTCACGCTTGGTGATCAGCCCGAGGCGCGGTACGCGGTCGCCCGCGAATGGCTGGAAGCGCGCGGCTATGCCAGCACGCTGGATTATGTCGCGGCGGCAGCCGCAATGGTTTGGCGCGAAACAGGGCTGTTG
>JBEGPL010000118.1:0-4905 GCA_041181445.1 Pseudomonadota bacterium | reverse complement strand
CGCCGCTTGCACGCACCCTGATGGACCAAGCCGGGATGGCCGATGCGACAATCGGCAGGTGCCTGCCCGTCACGTCGGCCGACCCGGGCGACTTTTTCCGCGCCTTCATGGGCGTGCCCGGATGCGCGCCGTCGCCCGATTTTTCGATTGCCGAATATTGCGACATCGAACGCAGCTATTGGGCGGCGCGCCACCGCCCGAACATGCTGATGGTCCATTACAATGACCTGAAGGCCGATCTGGACGGCGAAATGCGGCGTATCGCCAACTTTTGCGGCATTGAAACCCCCGATGCGCTGTGGGGCGAACTGGTCGCGGCGGCGGACTTTGCCGCGATGAAGCGCGACGCGGCGGCGCTGCTCCCCGCCGCCGGGGTCGTCTTTGCGGGCGGCGGCGAACGGTTCCTGCACAAAGGCACGAACCAGCGCTGGCGCGACGTGGCGCGCGCCGCCGATCTGGCCTGTTACCAATCCGAAGCCGCCCGGGGCATGTCGCCCGCGCTCAAGGCCTGGGCCGAATCGGGGCGGCTGGTGGCGGGCGACCCGGTCGCGCTGGCGGATTGAGCCGCTAACCCGCGCGGGCGAACCAGATGATGTGGCGCGGGCCCTTGCCGTTGCTGCGCGCGCGCACGACGACTTCTTCGACGGCAAAGCCACCGCTTTTCAGCCGCCGGGTGAAGGCCGCGTCAGGGCCGGCCGACCAGATGGCGAGCACGCCGCCGGGGCGCAGCGCGCGTTCGGCGGCGGCCAGCCCCGACGCGGTGTACAGGCGGTCGTTGGCGGTGCGCGTCAGCCCGTCGGGGCCATTGTCGACGTCGAGCAGGATCGCGTCATAACCGCCGGCACCGCTGCGGATCGCATCGGCGACATCGCCCATGACCAGCGTCGTGCGCGGATCGTCGATGCACCCGGCGGTCATCGCCGCCATCGGCCCGCGCGCCCAATTGATAATCCCCGGCACCAGCTCGGCAACGGTCACGCGCGCGTCGGCGCCCAGCCGCGCCAGCGCCGCGCGCAGCGTGAACCCCATGCCATAACCGCCGATCAACAGGTGCGGGGCGGGCGCGCCTTTCGCTGCGCGCAACCGGTCGATGCTCATATTGGCCAGCGCTTCTTCCGACCCGCTCATCCGGCTGCTCATCAGCTCATTTCGGTCGAGCGCGATGATGAAATCGCCGCCGCGCCGGTATAGTTTGAGCGGCGGCCCGCCGGGCACGTCGGCGGTGTCGATCAGTTCGCGCATCTGCATAGAGCCGCCCTAACCCCATTTTCCCGCGCGCGCCACCGCTCTGCGCCCCGGCCCGGCCGCATCCGAATTGGTGGCTTGATTTCAGATGTTTACCGTTCTGCAACACCCGCGGGCCTATATCCTTGGGCGAAACCGGTCTGGAGCAAGGCATAGCGTGGCGCGGAAATTTTCATGGAATGCAGTGGCGGGGTCGGGCGCGCATGTGCTGTCGTCGTCGACGCACGCCTTGTTGTTGCTCCAGAATTTCGAAGAAAGCGGGCGCGGCTGGTTCTGGTCAACCGATGCGCAGGGACGGATCACCTATTTGAGCGAATCGGTCTGTGCCCGCATCGGCAAGGCAGCCGAGACGCTGATTGGCGGCGATTTTGCCGCGATGTTCGCCAAAGCCGAACCCGGCGACGACAGCCAGCGCTCGCTGCCGTGGGTGCTCACCCGGCGCTCGAAATTCGACGATATGGCGCTGCAAGTCGCCGCGATCGATGAAGAGGTCTGGTGGGCGGTTTCGGGACGGCCCTATCATGACGCCAAGGGCGAATTTGCCGGTTATCGCGGCAGCGGCACCGACATCACCGCCCAGCGTTTGGCGTCGCAGGACAATGAGCGGCTGGCGGCCTATGATTCGCTGACCGGGCTGCTCAACCGCCACCGCATGGCGCGGCTGCTCGAAAGCACGCTCAGCGCCTTTCAGCAGCAGCGGCGGACCTGCGCGATCCTGTTGCTCGACCTCGACCGGTTCAAGGCGGTCAACGACACGCTGGGCCATCCGGCGGGCGACGCGCTGCTCAAACAGGTGGCCGACCGGTTGGTCAAGGTGGTCGGCGACCGCGAACGCATCTGCCGCCTGGGCGGTGACGAATTCCAGATCATCGTGCCCGACGAAGATGACCGCGGCGCGCTGGGCGATCTGGCCGACCGGATCATCGCCAGCCTGTCGCACCCTTATTCCATCGACGGCAGCCGTGCGGTCATCGGCGCGTCGGTGGGCATCGCGGTGAGCCCGTTTGACGGCCAGTCGAGCGAGGATCTGGTCCGCAATGCCGATCTGGCGCTTTATGCGGCGAAGGGCGGCGGGCGCGGGCGGTTCCGCTTCTATGCCAGCGAATTGTTGCAAGCCGCCGAAGACCGCCGCGTGCTCGAAGAGGATTTGCGTGACGCCATTGCGCGCGGTGAATTGTCGCTTGGCTATCAACCCGTCGTCAATGCCCAGACCAACGTCGTGTCGGGGTTTGAGGCGCTGCTGCGCTGGGCGCACCCCGAACGCGGCAACATTTCGCCGGCGTTGTTCATCCCGATTGCCGAGGAAGCCAATCTGATCGGCGAGCTGGGCGAATGGGCGATGCAAAGGGCGTGCGAACAGGCGGCCGGCTGGCCGGGCAAAATGACCGTCGCCGTCAATGTGTCGCCGGTGCAGTTTGCCAATGACCTGTTGCCAAAGGTGATCCAGACTATCCTGACCCAGACCGGGCTCGACCCCGAACGGCTGGAACTGGAGATCACCGAAAGCGTGTTCCTGCAGGATTCGGACGAAACCGAAGCACGGTTCAAGGCGCTGAAGAAGCTCGGCGTACGGTTGGCGCTCGACGATTTCGGCACCGGCTATTCCTCGCTCGGCTATTTGCGCACCGCGCCGTTCGACAAGATCAAGATCGACCAGAGCTTTGTGCGCAGTGCCACCGAACCCGGGTCGCGCAACGGCGCGATCATTTCGGCGATCGTCGCGCTGGCCGAGGCGCTGGGCATGGAAACCACGGCCGAGGGCATCGAATCGCTCGACCAGCTCGACCTGATCCGCAGCCTGCGGGTCAGCCACGTGCAGGGCTTTGTGTATAGCGAGTCGGTGGCGAATGAGTGCCTGATCGAAAAATGCGAAGGCGGCGACTGGGAAATCAACCCGTCGGGCCCGGCGTTCCAGCGCAGCGACCGTCATTCGATGTACCGAAAGATCGGGGTCGTGCACGAGGACCATTATTACAGCGCGGTGCTGCGCAACCTGTCGGTGTCGGGGGCGCTGATCGACGGCATTGTCGACGTGCCCAAGGGGACGAAGTTCGTCCTCGATTTCGGCGACGGCCAGTTGGCGGTGTCCAGCGTCGCGCGGTCGATGGGGTCGAAACAGGGCGTGGTGTTCGAAGAACGGCTGGTCAACGACGGCAATGGCGGTCTGTGCACGTCGCGCCGCGTGTCACCCTATATGATGGCGGCGGCGGGGATGCCGCTGGCGATGCTGCCGCCGGGCTATTATGACACGCATGAAGAGCATCACCGGCCCAAAAGCCTGCCCGCATTCGGCACGGTGTCCGACTGGAAAGCGGGCTAGGCTCGCGGCCGGACGCGGCGGGCAAGGCGCGCCGGTGCGGTTGTCACGAAGGCCGAAGTCCCCACCCCCATTGCCCCGCGCGTTCGCGCATTGCATCGACAAAGGCGCGGGCCGAGGCCGCGCGGCTGCGACTTGCGTCGAACACCAGACTGACCGGCAGGATTTCGGCGTCGCGGGGACGCAACACCTCGATCAACCGGCCCGCCGCCAGCGCGTCTTCGACCTGATAGCTCAGGAAATTCGCCAGCCCTGCGCCGGCCTCGGCGGCGGCAATCGCGGCATCGACGGTGTTCAGCGTCAGGCGCCGTTTCAGCGCGGCCGGCTGGCGCCCCTCGATCCGCCACTCGCTGGCGGCGCGCGGCCCGGTTGAGACGATCAGCCGGTGTGCCGCCAGGTCCGACCGGTCGGCGGGCACACCATATTGCGCCAGATAGGCCGGACTGGCGGCATACACGGGCCGCACGGACCCGATCCGGATGGCCAGCAACGATGAATCGGCGAGTGCGCCGATGCGTACGGCGACATCGATCCCTTCCTCGACGATGCCGACATTGCGGTCGATCAGCATCAGCCGGATGTCGAGCGCGTCGTGCACCGCGATCAACCCGCTGACGACCGGAACGACGTGCAGGCGGCCGAATACGACGGGCGCGGTGATATACAGCGGGCCGCCGGGCACACGGCGCGAACCCGCGACGTGCCGTTCGGCGTCGGCCAGTTCGGTCAGGATGCGCCGCGCCGTCATGACAAAGGCCGCGCCCTCGGCGGTCGGCGTCACCGCGCGCGTCGAACGGTGGAACAGCGCGGCGCCCAGCCGGGCTTCGAGCGCTGCCACACCGCGTGTGACTGCGGGCGGTGACACGCGCAATGCCCGCGCCGCGCCGACAAAGCTGCCAGTGTCGGCAACCGCCAGGAACATCTCCATCGCCTGCAAGCGGTCCATCTATTATTCCTGAAATTGAAATTATATACGCCAATTTGCGATTATTATCTGATCCTGCGCAATAATCTATAGCGAAACGCGATCAACGACAGGAGCGCCGCATGGCCCGCAATTATGTCCACACGCTGTTCACCGATGCCGCCCGCGCGATGCAGGCGGCGGACGGGTCACGCACCGCCTATGCGCGGATGGAGGATGGGGCCGACGGCACCCCCGACGCGATCGGCGACAAGGAGTCCGCCTTCATCGCGGCGCGCGACAGTTTTTACATGGCCAGCGTCACCGCCGCGGGCTGGCCCTATGTCCAGCATCGCGGCGGTCCCGCCGGTTTTTTGCACATCTTGCCGGGCAACCGGCTGGCCTTTGCCGATTATCAGGGCAACCGCCAGCATGTCAG
>JBEGPL010000117.1:0-2718 GCA_041181445.1 Pseudomonadota bacterium | reverse complement strand
TGGATGACGGTGCGCAATTGCGCCAGACGGACAAAGTCGCGCGACACGCCGGTCGCGGCATCGGCGAACAGCCGGTTGGCGCGTGGACGGTGGGTGTCATAATGCGTGTCGGGATCGGGGAGGAACAGGATCGTGCTGGGCGCGGCAAATTGCGGGCTGATGTCGGTCAAAGCGCCGTCGTCGGCTTGCCAGACGGCGTGATGTTCTGCCTCGATATACAGGCCCGCAACCTGCCAGATCGCCCAGCCATGGAGGATGGTCCCGCCATCGCGCGCGACCCTTTTGGCGACATTGGCGAAGCACCATGACGGGCGGCTGTCGGGGTCCGGGATCGACGCAACATAGATCGGCTCATGTGGTGCCATCGCGCGGCATGCGCGGCGGATGCGGTCCGTAACCGCAGCGGGCGTGGTCGTTTGCATGGCGTTAGACGGGCGACCAGCTTCCCGCGCCGTCGCCATCCTTGCCCGCGCCCCCGGTCTTGTCCGCGCCATTGATCGCTTCGAGTAACTGGTCGAGGACGGCGGGGACGCCCGCGCCGCTGACGCCCGACAGCGCGACGACCGGATGGCCGCTTTCGGCGGCGAGTTCGGCGGACAGCGCGGCGATCAGTTCGTCGTCGAGCGTATCGACCTTATTCAGCGCGACGATCACCGCCTTGTCGTCCAGACCTTCGCCATAATTTTCCAGTTCGTCGCGCACGATGCGGTAACTGGTCGCGACATCGGTGTCGTTGGCGTCGACCAGGTGGAGCAGCACACGGCAGCGTTCGATATGGCCCAGAAAGCGGTCGCCGATGCCCGCGCCGTCGGCTGCACCCTCGATCAGGCCGGGGATGTCGGCCACGACGAACTCATAACCCTTGTGGCTGACAACGCCCAATTGCGGCCGCGTGGTGGTGAACGCATAGGCACCGACTTTGGCATCGGCATTGCTCACCGCGTTGATAAAGGTCGATTTTCCCGCATTCGGCAGGCCGACCAACCCGACATCGGCGAGCAGTTTCAGCCGCAGCCACACCCACAGCTCCTCGCCCGGCCAACCGGGTCCGTGCTGGCGCGGCGCGCGGTTGGTGCTGCTTTTGTAGCTCGCATTGCCGCGTCCGCCGTCGCCGCCGCGCAGCAGGGTGAGCCGCTCACCCACATGCGTCAGATCGGCAATCAGGGAGCGTTCGTCATCGTCGGCCAAAATCTGGGTGCCGACCGGCACCTTGACGATGACATCGTCGCCGCCAGCGCCGGTGCGGTCGCGCCCCATGCCCGGCGTGCCGCGCGGTGCCTTGAAATGCTGGGTATAGCGGAAATCGATGAGCGTGTTGAGGCCGCTCACCGCTTCAAAGATGATGTCGCCGCCCTTGCCGCCATTGCCGCTGTCGGGGCCGCCATATTCGACATATTTTTCACGCCGAAAACTGACCGCGCCGGGCCCGCCGCCGCCGCTTTTGATGTATATTTTTGCCTGATCGAGAAAATGCATGCGGTGCCCATAGGCAGAAGCGAGCAAAAAGGCGAATCGCGGGTCGTCAGGCCGCCGCTGCCGCCCCCTGCGCCGTCATGAACGCGGCGATGCGGTTTGTGATCAGCTCGCTCGCCAGCGCGCGGCCGGTGTCGCGGTGCAGCCCCAGCGCGTCGGTCATCATCCCGCCGATTTGCGCATCGCCCAGTGCCATCAGCACCAGCGCCAGCGTGTCTTCGTGCATCAACCGCTTTTCGTGCGCATCGGGGGTCATGCCGTCGATCAGCCGGTGGATCGCCTCGACAATCGGGTTGAGCGCATCGTCGTTTCCGGTCGCCACCATCCATGTCGCCAGCGCGCCCGCGCCGCCGGTGTTGAACGCATCGAACGCCAGATCGACGATTTCGCGCACGTCGCGCGCGCCGGGTGCTGCCGACGTCATCTTTGCGCCGATGGTCGCACAGACGCTGTCGGCCAGATGCGCCGCCAGCGCCTTTTGCAGCCCCGCCGCGCTGCCGAAATGGTGGAGCAGATTGGCATGGGTGCGGTCGATCCGCGCCGCGACGGCTTTCAACGTCACCGCCTGCGGTCCCGCTTCGATCAGGATCAGCCGCGCGGCTTGCACCGCCGCCAACCGGCTTTCGTCCGGAGTCAGTCGTCGTTTAGCTATTGACATTGGTGTCAGTTACCCCTATTTGCCCCGATGTAAGTAAAGCCTTTTCGGATGGTAATCATCATATGTCCAGCCTTTCGCTCTCTCCCACGCCCGCCGACCTGACCATCACCCCGCGCGACCGCCGCTTTGGCCGCGATGTATCGCAGGGGCGCTGGTGGCACGGCGGCGACGCGGTCTCGACCGCTTTTTACAACGCGCTGTCGGTCACCTTTCCCAAGGGTGAGGCGATGTTCATCGAAGCGGTCAAGGCGCACCGCGACGGCGTGTCCGACAAGCTGGCAGGCGAAATCCGCGCCTTTACCCAGCAGGAAGTGATCCACAGCCGCGAACATGTCGCGTTCAACCGCAAATTGGTCGACACGGGATATGACTTGTCCGCGCTCGACGCCGATGTTGACCATGTCATGGCGCTGATCAAGGCGCGCCCCGCGATTGTCAATCTGGCTGCGACGATCGCGCTCGAACATTATACCGGGATCCTCGCGGCGCTGATGCTGGGCGATCCGAAAATGTTCGAGGGTGCCGAAAGCGAGTGGGCCGATCTGTGGCGCTGGCATGCGATCGAGGAAATCGAGCATAAGGGCGTC
>JBEGPL010000116.1:0-7074 GCA_041181445.1 Pseudomonadota bacterium | reverse complement strand
GTTGGGTGCGACCATGGTGAAGCAGAAACCGTGCCAAGTCCGGTGCTGGTGGCCCAGCGTCGCTGGCTGCGCGACAATAGGCGCCTCATGAACGGCTTCGCGCAACGTTTTGATGTGATCGTGATCGGCGGCGGCCATGCCGGGACCGAGGCTGCGGCGGCGGCGGCGCGGCTGGGTGCGCGCGTCGCGCTGGTCAGCTTCGACCCCGCCATGATCGGCGCCATGTCGTGCAATCCGGCGATTGGCGGGCTGGGCAAGGGCCATTTGGTGCGCGAGGTTGATGCGCTCGGCGGATGGATGGCGCGCGCCGCCGATGCCGCCGCGATCCATTACCGCATGCTCAACGCCAGCAAGGGTGCGGCGGTGCAGGGACCGCGCGTCCAGGCCGACCGCGCGCTTTATAAATCGGCGATCCAGGCGCGGCTCGCGGCGCAAAACGGTATCGACGTAGTTGCGGGCGAGGCGGCGGAGTTGCTGCTTTCAGACGGCGGCGCGGTTGCGGTGGGGCTGCGGCTCGGTGACGGGACGGCGCTGCATGCCGGCGCGGTCATACTCGCCACCGGGACCTTTCTGGGTGGGCGGCTGTTTCGCGGCGAAGAGCGGCTCGACGGCGGGCGCATCGGGGAGGCATCGGCGCACCGGTTGGCTGAGCAATTGCGCGCCGCCGACCTGCCGATGGCGCGGCTCAAGACCGGGACACCGCCGCGCCTCGACGGGCGGACGATTGACTGGGCGATGCTGGAGGAGCAACCGTCGGACGATGGCGACTGGACCTTTTCCACGTGGAACAGCGCGCGCACCGTCCCGCAGATTTTTTGCGCGATCACCCGCACCAACGCCGCCAGCCATGCGATCATAGCAGAGAATTTGCACCGCTCGCCCTTGTTCACCGGCGCAATCGGCGCGGCGGGGCCGCGTTATTGCCCGTCGATTGAGGACAAGATTCACCGCTTTGCGGATCGCGACGGGCATCAGGTGTTTCTGGAGCCCGAGGGACTCGACAGCCACCTTATCTATCCCAACGGCATTTCGACCTCGCTGCCCGCTGATGTCCAGCTGGCGATGCTGCGCACGATGGCGGGGCTGGAACGCGTCGAAATGGTCGTGCCCGGCTATGCCGTCGAATATGACCATGTCGACCCGCGTGCGCTCGACCGGACGTTGCAAGTGCGCGCGATTCATGGGCTTTATTGCGCCGGGCAAATCAACGGCACGACCGGCTATGAGGAAGCGGCAGCACAGGGGCTGGTCGCGGGGGCCAATGCCGCGCTGGCGGTACAGGGCCGCGCGCCGCTGATTCTCGACCGCGCGCAAAGCTATATCGGGGTGATGGTCGACGATCTGGTGTTGCAGGGGGTCAGCGAGCCATATCGCATGCTCACCGCGCGCGCCGAGTATCGGTTGCGGCTGCGCGCCGACAATGCGGTGACGCGGCTCGGGCCGGTCGCGGCTGCGCTGGGCCTGCTCGACGCACCGACAGCGGCGGCCTTTGCCGCGCGCGAAGCGGCCCGAAGCGCAGCCGCGGGCCATCTGGCGGCGACGGTGACGGTGGCGGATTATCGCGCGCTCGGCGTGACGGTGTCGGGTGACGGCGTGCCGCGTTGCCGCGCGGACCTGTTGCGGATGCCGGGGGTGACCCTCACGGCGCTGGCGGTGATTGTCCCCGAACTCGCCGGGCTCGAACCGCGCATCGCTGCCGAACTGGCCGAGGATGCGCATTATGCGCCCTATGTTGCGCGCCACGATGGCGAGCTGCGCGCGCTGGCCGCGAACGAGGCGATCTTGCTCGATCCGGCGCTCGAATATGCCGCCATCGGCGGGTTGTCGCGTGAGATGGTTGAGCGGCTGAGCGGCGCGCGCCCCGAAACATTGGGACAGGCCGGGCGGATCGCCGGGGTGACTCCGGCCGCGCTCAGCGCGATCCTGGTCCACAGCCGCCGGCGCGCGGCATGACCGTGCTGCTGGCCGACGAGGCGGCGGCGCGGGCGTGGATCGCCGACATATTGTCTCCCGATGCCCGGGCTTGGGCGCGCCTTGACCGTTTTGCTGCGATGCTGGCGGCGGCGAGCGCGCAGCAGAATCTGATCGCGGCTTCGACTGTTCGGCACATGTGGACGCGGCACATTGTCGACAGCGCGCAATTGATCCCGTTGGCGGCGGGTGCCGATCCGCGCGGCGCGTGGATCGACCTCGGCAGCGGCGCGGGGCTTCCGGGGCTGGTGGTGGCAATCTTGCACGACTTTGACGTGCATCTGGTCGAATCGCGGCGACTGCGCTGCGAATTTCTGCGCGCAGTGGTCGCCGATCTCGGGTTGGAACCGCGCGTGCGCGTCGTCGAATCGCGGCTCGAACTGGTCGCGACGACCCAAGCTGCGGTGATCAGCGCGCGCGCGTTTGCGCCGCTGCCCACATTGTTGGCGCTGTCGGCCCGCTTTTCCACAGAAAAGACACGCTGGATCCTGCCAAAGGGGCGGAATGCCGCAAAGGAACTGGCGCTATTGCCGGTCGCATGGCAAAGACTGTTCCACGTGGAACAGAGTTTGACCGATCCCGACAGCGCCATTTTGGTCGGCACCGGGCGGATCGGTGAAAAGGGGCGCAAAAGCGTATGATTCGCATCGCCATTGCCAATCAAAAGGGCGGCGTGGGCAAGACCACGACGGCGATCAATCTTGCCACCGCGCTGGCCGCGACCGGATGGCGCACGCTGATCGTCGACCTTGATCCGCAGGGGAATGCCTCGACCGGGCTGGGCATCGCCCAATCAGCGCGAACGTCGTCGAGTTATGAGCTGCTGCGCGGCGATGTCACCGTCGCCGATTGCGCGATCCCGACGGCGGTGCCGCGGCTCGACATCGTCCCCGCGACGGTTGACCTGTCGGGGGCGGAGATTGAGCTGGTTGAATATGAAAACCGCTCGCATCGGCTCGAAATGGCGCTGGAGGAGGCCGAACAGGGGCGGTGGGACATTTGCCTGATCGATTGTCCGCCGTCGCTCGGCATGTTGACGATCAACGCGCTGGTCGCCGCCGAATCGCTCGTTGTGCCGCTGCAGTGCGAATTTTTCGCGCTTGAGGGACTCAGCCAGTTGCTGACCACGGTCGAACGCATCCGCGCGCGATTCAACCCGCGCTTGTCGATCCTGGGCGTTGCGCTGACCATGTATGACCGCCGCAACCGGCTGACCGAACAGGTTTCGGACGACGTCCGTGCCTGTCTGGGGCCATTGGTGTTTACGACGGTGATCCCGCGCAATGTGCGGCTTTCAGAGGCGCCAAGCCATGGCTTGCCTGCGCTGATCTATGACCATCGCTGCACCGGGTCGGAGGCTTATATGGGGCTGGCGCGTGAAGTGATCGACCGGCTTCCCGGCCTGCGGAAGGCAGCTTAAATGTCTGATAATGATAATAAAGCTCTTGATGTGGCGGTGCCGGCGCCCGCGCCAACACTGGCCAGCGTACCGAAAAAGCGGCCAAGCGGGCTGGGGCGCGGTTTGAACGCGCTGCTCGGCGATATTACTGCCGAAGCCGCGATCGGCACCGCCCCGTCCAGCGTGACCACCGGTGCCCCTGTCGCGGCGGCGGGCGGGTTGCAAATGCTGGCGGTGGCGGCCATTCACCCGTTGCCGGGCCAGCCGCGCCGACATTTTGATCCGGTTGCGCTCGACGAACTGGCGCAGTCGATTGTCCAGCGTGGTCTGATCCAGCCGGTTGTCGTGCGCCCCGCCCCCGACGGGCGCGGCTATCAGCTGGTCGCGGGCGAGCGGCGCTGGCGCGCGGCGCAGCGCGCCCAGCTCCACCACATCCCGGCAATTGTCCGCGAATTTGACGACGCCGCCACCTATGAGGTTGCGCTGGTCGAAAATATCCAGCGACAAGACCTTAACGCGATCGACGAGGCCGCCGCCTATCGCCGACTGATCGTCGATTTCGGCCATAGCCAGGACGCACTGGCGCGGCTGGTCGGCAAATCGCGCAGCCATGTCGCCAATCTCATCCGCCTGCTCGACCTGCCCGACGCGGTGCAGGCGCTGGTCATTGATGGCAGTCTGGCGATGGGCCATGCGCGTGCGCTGATCGGCTGCGACAATGCCGAAAGCTTTGCCCGCCGCGCGATTGCCGAGGGGCTTTCGGTGCGCAAGATCGAAGCGTTGGTGCGCGGCGAGCGCGGTCCGGCGCGCGCGCCGGGGATCGAAGTCAAAAGCATGGGGACGCGCGACGCCGACATTGCGGCGGTCGAACAGCATCTGTCCGAATTGCTCGGCATTCGCACCGCCATTGCCTATCAGGGCGGCGGCGCGGGCAGCCTGACGCTGCATTTCCGCTCGCTCGACCAGCTGGACATGCTGTGCCAGCGGCTCTCCGGCGAGGCGATCTGACGCGGGGAGCGCGCTGACCCGAATCGGGGCGCAAACGGCCCGCGCCCGCATCCCAAGGCGACCGCGCTTGCAACTTGTTCAAGCGCTATTCGATTACAACCTATTGATAACAAATAACGAAATTACAATTTGACGCCAAAAGATAATGCGTCATTAACCATGCTCCCAAGCAATATCTGAACCTATGGTCCGCTAAAGCCGATCACGAATGGGGTGGGATTTCCATTCGCATCATTTTGCTTAAGAGGGACCAAACAACATGGCCAAGAAGATTTTGAAGGGCGCCGTTCTGGGCGCCGTCGTCGCCGCACTCGGCCTGTCGGCCACGACCGCCAACGCCGCTCAGGAAACCGCGACCGCCAAGGCGCGCATCCTGGCTGAAATTCAGCTGACCAACACCAGCGACCTGGAATTTGCCACCATCATCAGCGGCGCACAGGCCGGTTCGGTTGTCGTCAGCACGGCGGGCGCCGTGACCTGCGGCACGACTTTGGTGTGCACCGGCACGACCACGGCGGCTGATTTCGACATCCAGGGCACCGATGGCGCTGTGGTTCTGATCAGCGGTGATACGACCGTGACGCTGACCGAAACGGTTGGCGGCACCGCAACAATGGACGCCGCGCTGAACTATTCGACGGCTTCGGTCACGCTGAACGCGGGTCCGGCTTCGGTCGGCGGCAGCTTTTCGGTCGGCGGGACGCTCGACGTCGACGCGAACCAGGAATCGGGTGCCTATGAAGGCACGTTCAACGTCACCGCCAACTATCAATAATCGCGCGCGGCGGGCCTTTGCGGTCCGCCCGTTCGACAAGTGAACGCAAACAGACCGCCGGCCCCCCGTGGGAGCCGGCGGTTTGCTGATTCCGCACCCGGGCCGACCCCGAATTAGCAAAATATCAACCATGTTCGGGCATGACGGGGGGACATGAAAAGCACGGAAAGCCGTGTCTTTTTCAGCACCCGGAGACTTTCATGCGTTTGTCGAACCCGCTTTTCGCCCTTTTCGCTGTAGTGGCCATCGCCGCGCCCGTTTCGGCTGCCCGCGCCGCCGGCGATCTGCTCGTCGCGCCGACGCGCGTGATTCTTGATGGATCGCGCGGCACCGAGGTTGTGCTGAACAACATCGATACCGAGCCTGCGACCTATCGCATTTCGCTCGAACTCAAGCGGATGACGCCCGAGGGCGGGCTGGAAACGGTGGACGAGACGAACGCGACCCCTGCTGAGCGCGCGGCGCTCGACATGATCCGCTTCAGTCCGCGCCGCATCACCCTGCCGCCCAACCAGCCGCAGGTCGTGCGGCTGGGCGTGCGCGTGCCCGAAGGCCTGGCTGCCGGCGAATATCGCGCCCACATGCTGTTCCGCGCCGTGCCCGATGCCGTCGCCGCCACCACGGCGGCAAAGCCGGCCGACGGCAATGTCGCGGTGTCGCTCAAGCCGATCTATGGCATCACCATTCCGGTCATCGTCCGCGTCGGGGCGTTGGCCGCCGACGCAACCATCGGCAAGGCTTGGGTCGAAAAAGACACTGAATCAAACACCTCGTTCAATTTCGATCTGGCGCGTACCGGCAATCGTTCGGTCTATGGCGACATTGACGTGTTTGAACCCGGGACCAGCGCGCCGTTGCTGTCGGTGCGCGGCATTGCCGTTTATGCCGAACTGGCGGGTCGCCGCGTCACGCTCGATGTGCCGCCCGAGCTGGCCGAAAAGCTGAAAGGTCCGGTCACCATCCGCTATACCGAAGACCGCGAGGTCGGCGGCGGCACCATCGACCAGGCCGATCGGGTCGTGAACTAGGCCGCGGCGCGAAAGCATCGGCGAACGGGGCCCCATGCGCACGGCATGGATCAGATTTGCAAAGGCGGCGGTGGCCGCATGGGCGCTGTCGGGATTTCATCCCGGCGGCGCTTCGCCTGTGTCGGCGGCGGGTGCAGAGGCCAGCGATGGCTGGCAGGCAAGCGCCGATGACAGCTGGCTGCTCGACATGCGGTCGGGCGGATTCCGGCTGGGCGACGGGATCAGGGGCTATCAGACCCCGAACGGCATCTGCGTCGACTTTGCCGACGTCATCATGGCGCTCGACGTGCCGGTCCGGCTCGACAAGAAGTTGCGCCGCGCAACCGGCTGGGTGTTCGACGAGCGCCGGACGATCCTGATCGACCGCGACGCGGGCGAAGTCCGGCTGGGCAGCCGGATCGTGCAGTTGACGCCGGCCATGGTGCGCGACACACCCGAGGGCTGGTGCATCGACACGGCGGCGCTGTCCGACTGGCTGGGTGTCAAGCTCGATCCCGACCTGTCGAACGCGATCCTGCGGCTGGAAACCGCCGAAAAAATGCCATTTCAACTGCAGGCCGAACGCCGCAGCCGCGCCGCCGCGCTGCGCCCGCGCGAACAATTTGACCTTGCCAGCCTGCCGCAGGCGACAACGCCCTATAAAATGTGGGGCACGCCGTCGCTCGATGTCGTGGCGTCGCTCGCCTTTGCCAGCGAAAGCGGCGGCGATGTCCGTTTTCAGCGCCGGTACGAACTGTTTGCCTCGGGTGAAATTGCCAAGGCAACGGTCGAAGCGCGGCTGGCATCGGATTCGCACGGCGTGCCCGAGAGCCTGCGGCTGCGCGCCTATCGTTCGGACCCGGGGGGCCAGTTGCTCGGCCAGCTGAAAGCCACGCATTTCGCGCTGGGCGATG
>JBEGPL010000115.1:0-2504 GCA_041181445.1 Pseudomonadota bacterium | reverse complement strand
GGACGAAATCGACCTGTCCGCCGGTTCCACCGGGGTAGGCGTTGCCCGATTGTTCGGCGTTGACCTGACCGGTCAGGTCAACCTCGACCGCCGAATTGATCGTCACCAGCCGCGACAATTGCGCCAGCACCGCGGCATCGTGGGTGTAACGTGTCGCGCACATCCGCACGGCAGGGTTGTCATCGGCGAAGTCATACAGCCGCCGTGTGCCAATCAGCGCGCCGTTGATTGACACACCGGTATCAATTTCCTTGCGCGCATTGGTCAGCACCCCGGCTTCGGCCAGATCGACCAGCCCGTCACCCAGCATCCCCGAATGGACGCCCAGATCGCGCCGGTCGTGGAGCAGACGCAGGATGGCGTCGGGGACCGCGCCGACGCCGGTCTGGATCACCGCGCCATCGCCGATATATTGGGCGCAGTGTCGGGCAATCGCCTCGTCAGTGGGGCTGATCCGCGCGGGCGCGACTTCGACCGGCGGGCGCGATGTGTGCACCGCGACGTCGATCATCGCGGCGGGCAGCATCTCGCCGCGGGTGTAAGGGACGCGGTCGTTCACCTCGGCGATGACGACGCGCGCCTTGCGCACCGCGTCCATGCCATAATCGCTGATCAGGCCGAAACTATGGTTGCCGTTGGTGTCGGCGGGGCTGACCTGAACCATCGCGACATCGCAGCCGATGTGTCCAGCGCTGATCATCGGCCCCACCTGGCTGACATGCACGGGGATGATGCCCAGCTTGTGGGCGGCGCTCATGCTGCGCAGCGCGCCGATTGCGCCCATGCTCGACAGGTCGAACGCGTCGGCGCTGTCGGGGGTGAAAATGCCCGAAAAGCTGGTAGCGATAAACGCGGAGAGGCCGCCGATGTCGCCGCCTTGCGCGATCAGCGCCTCGATCAGCGTCGTTGGCTCGCCGCATGCCTGTCCCAGCACAATGGCATCACCGGGTTTGAGCAGGGCGGTGAGGTCGATGTCCGCGCTCACAATTTCCCCGCCAGCCGCAGCAACGCCTCGGCGCGCGACAGATGCGGCCGGTCGAGCATACCGCCGTCATATCCTATTGCGCCGACGCCCGGGTTGGCCGCGAAAATGGCGACGATGTCCTGCGCCGCGGCAATTTCATCATCGGTGGGTGCAAAGGCGGCGTTGATCACGTCAACCTGCGCCGGGTGGATCGCCAGCATGCCGCGAAAGCCGTCGCGGCGGACTTTCTCGGCGCGGGTCTTGAGCGCGTCCAAATCACGAAAATCGGCGCTGATTGTTTCTACCGCTGCAACGCCGGCGGCGGCGGCACCCAGCAGGGTCAGGCTGCGCGCCAGTTCATAGGTAAAGCCATAGCTGCCATCGGCGTTGCGGTTGGTGCTGGCGCCGATGGAATCGGCCAGATCTTCGGCACCCCAGCTGAGCGCAACAACGCGCGGCGCACCCTTGTAATCGCCGGTGTGGAACATGGCCTCGGCGGTTTCGGTGACCAGCACGATCAGCGGCGTCGACCCCGGCGCGATGCCATAGGCAACTTCCAGCGCCGCCAGATATTTGTCGCATGCCTCGACATCGGCGCGGCCATAGACTTTGGGCAGCATGATGCCGCCGGGGTGCGCGGGCATGACCGCTGCGAGATCGGTCAGCGTGTGCGGGCCGTCGAGCGGATTGATCCGCACCCAGATGCGCGCACGGTCCGCCGCGTTCGCCTTCAGAAAATCATGCACCATCGTCCGCGCCATTGGCTTGGCTTCGGGCGTGACCGCATCTTCCAGGTCGAGCAGGACGATGTCGGCGGCGGTGGTGAGCGCCTTTTCCATCTTGCGGGCGCTGTCCCCGGGGGCAAACAGCCAGCTGCGCGCGGCGGCGGGGGAGTGGGGCATCGTCACCTCAATAACTCTTTGGCAGGTCGAGCACGCGTTCGGCGATATAGTTCATGATCTGGTTCGGGCTGACCGGCGCGATGCGCGGGATCAGCACTTCGCGCAAATAGCGTTCGATGTGATATTCCTGCGCATAGCCCATGCCGCCCATCGACATCATCGCGGTCTGGCATGCTTCATATCCGGCCTCGGCGGCCAGATATTTGGCGCTGTTTGCCTCCACCCCGCATTCGGCCCCGGCGTCGAACAGCGACGCGGCCTTCATCACCATCAAATTGGCCGCCTCGACCTGCATCCACGCCTTGGCCAGCGGATGCTGAATCCCCTGATTCTGGCCAATTGGGCGGCCAAAGACGATGCGTTCGCGGGCATAACGCGACGCCTTTTTTATGGCAATCCGGCCCAGCCCGACAGCTTCGGCACCCAGCAGTACGCGTTCGGGGTTGAGCCCCTGCAGCAAAATCTTGAACCCCTGACCCTCGGCACCGATCCGGTCTTCCTCCGGAATGAACAGGTCGGTGATAAACACCATGTTCGACCCGACCGCGTGGCGACCCATTTTGGGGATGATCCGGTGTTCGATGTGGTCGCGGTCGAGCGTCGTGTAAAACAGCGTCAGCCCTTCGGTCTTTTTCGTG
>JBEGPL010000114.1:0-5052 GCA_041181445.1 Pseudomonadota bacterium | reverse complement strand
CGCCTGCATCGCGGGCGAAAGGGAAGACAGAAAAGCAGCGCGTTTTGCGGGCATTGTGACGGACATGGGGGAACTCACCGAATCGGACTGTTGTTCTTATTATGTTCTATTTTTGACAGATGCGCAACGCCGCGCGCGCACCCCGGCGTCATTTCGCGGCGACGGCGCGGCCCTGCAATCCCGGCTTCCCCACGCATGGCCATCGGCGCGCCGCATCAAGCTATGGCGTCACCCGCCTTTTGCTGGCAGAGGCGGGACATGACCCTGCCCCTCGCCCTGCTGCTCATGCTCATGCCCGCGCCGGCACCGCTGATGCCCGTCCCGCCGCCGGATAGCAGCACGCCCGCGCCCGACCCCTATTTCACCATCGCCTTTGACCCCGCCGCCGATGCAATGGGCGAGGTCGACCTGCGGCTGGCGCGCGCGAAGCTGTCGGGCAAGCGCGTGTTGCTGGTCATGGGCTATAATGGCTGCCACGACAGCGGTTGGTTCGCCAATCTGATGGAAAAGCCGCGCTTTCAGAGCCTCCTCTTCAACAATTTTGAGCTGGCTTATATCGACGTCGGCATGCCGCAGCGGGGCAAGGGCCGAAACCTCGACATCGCCAGGCGGTTCGGGTTGAAAAAGCTGAAGGGCACGCCGACCATCGCCGTGCTCGACGCGAACGGCCGCTTGCTCAACAAAAAACAGGCGCCGACCTGGCGCAATGTTGCAAGCTGGACCGAGGACGCGACTTATGCCGGTCTGTCGGCCTATGCCCTGCCCCGCGCGGCGCACTGACCGTCCGCACCATGACCGCCGACCATCGTTCCCCTTTGCTGCCCTTTCTGGTCGCGTGCATCGGCATCGGGACCTTTTCGTTCATGGACGGGGCGATGAAGGAACTGGCGATTGCCATCGGCGCGTATAACGCCGTGCTGTGGCGCTGCATCGCGGGCAGCACCATGAGCGGCATGGTGTTCGCAGCGACGCGGCAGGCATGGCCGACGCGCGCGGCCCTGCGGATCCACATTCTGCGATCCGCGCTGGCGGCGGGGATGACGCTCAGCTTTTTCTGGGCGCTGGCGCGGTTGCCGCTGGCCGAGGCGATTGCGCTGAGCTTTATCGCGCCGCTGATCACCCTCTATCTCGCCGCCGCCTTTCTGGGCGAGAAAGTGGGGCCGCGCGCGGTGATTGCGTCGCTGCTCGGGCTGGCGGGGGTGGTGGTGATCATGTCGGCAAAGATCGGCGCCGATGCGGCAGCCCCGTTCGATTGGTGGCCGGTGGCGGCGGTGTTCTTTTCCGCCATCCTGTATGCCGTCAACCTGATCGTCGCACGCAAACAGGCGAAACTCGCCGGACCGATCGAAATCGCCTTTTTCCAGAATCTGCTCGTCACCCTGTTTCTGGGGGTCGGCGCGCCATGGTATCTGTTCGCGCCCGAAGCGGCATGGACCGGCCACATCCTGATCGCCGCCGCGCTGGCGACGGTGTCGGTGCTGCTCTTGTCATGGGCCTATGCCCGCGCCGAAGCTCAGATTTTGGTGATGGTCGAATATACCGCCTTCATCTGGGCGGCGGCCATCGGCTGGTGGTGGTTCGGCGAAGCCCTGGCGTGGCAGACCGTCGCCGGGGTGGTGCTGATCGTCGCCGGGTGCTTGCTGGTGGCGCGCGGCGACAAAACGCCTGCACACACCGAAATCACCGCAGCCTAACCAATCCGCCGTCCGGTCCAGATCACCCGCCCGACCAGCGCAACCGCATCGGCGACCAGGTCGGGGTAGCTGGGGTAATGCGGATTGTCGCTGGTCACCGCGATGCGGCCCTTGCCGGGCGCGCGCGCGACGCGCTTGACCATCAACAGATCGTCGAGCCGCAGCACGTAAATCCCATCGCGCAGCCGCGCCGCCGTGTCTTGCGCATCGACCAATATGTCGTCGCCGTCGCTGAGCGTCGGCGCCATCGAATCACCCTCCACCCGGATGATCGACAGCGCGCGCGGGTCGGCGCCCAGCTTGCGCAGCCAGCGCGGGTCAAAGGCAAACCCCGCGTCCGCCGCCTCGCCATCGATGGCTGCGCCGGGGCCCGCCGATGCGCCGATCGCAAGGCGCGGGACGAACGCCATGCTGGCCGCCGCGCGCGATGGCGCCGACCCGCGCGTCGCCACGCGTTCGATCCGCCCGCCCAGCACGCTTTCGGGCACACCGAAATAGGCCGCCAGCCGGGCGCGGTCGCCCTCGGCCAGACGGCGCGGGGTGCCGCGCTTCATGAATTGCTGAACATAGGCGGCGTTGCGGCCAATCAGCCGCGACAGCGCGCTATAATCAGTGCCCGCTTCGGCAATCAGCCGGTCGAGCGCGGCGCGGATTTCGTCGGGGTCCATGACGCCAATTCCTTGTTGAGCGAAAAAC
Source organism: Pseudomonadota bacterium (assembly GCA_041181445.1). Taxonomy (GTDB): domain Bacteria; phylum Pseudomonadota; class Alphaproteobacteria; order Sphingomonadales; family Sphingomonadaceae; genus Sphingopyxis. The sequence goes on along the minus strand of JBEGPL010000114.1, from coordinate 2,662 downwards.
ATCCTTAGCGAAAGGATTTTTCCTAGACAAGTAGGAAATCACCCATCAGATAGGATATTTCCTACCCCGCGAGTCGCGCACCCCGAAAGGATCAACGTCCATGCACATACCCTTATTATTCCGCATCGACCGGTTTTTGAAAGAAAGCGGCATCGCGCCGACGCTGTTCGGGCGCATGGCGGTGCGCGACCCGCGGCTGGTGACCGACCTGCGCAACGGCCGCATGCCGGGCACGGCGCTGGAAGCCCGTGTGGAACATTTCATGAACATGTGGCGCGCAAGCCGCGACCGCACGGTCCCGGGAGAGCGCGCATGATCCACCCGCCAATCGACAGTTTCCGCGTCGCCGCCGCGCGCCGTTCGCCCCACCACCGGCTGAGCCACGCGCTGACGCAGCGGTTGGGCCGTATGCTGCGGCTGGTCGACAGCCGCGAGACGCCGTGGGCCAGCGCCACCTTTACCGGCGCGCGTCACCGCTTCCACTTTGTCGTCGAGGATGTGCCGATGGGCACCGCCGAACGCGGCCGCATCACGGCTCTGGCCGAGGCCGAATGGGGGCTGCACGGGCATGTCGTCGCCGACGTCGCGCTGCGCTGGGGCTATACCGAGCCGCAAGCCGGCCACGACCCGATCATGCTGAATGTCGAAATGCTCACGGTCGCCGATGCAGCGGCGTGAGCCCGGTGTCACCCGATGGCGCGGCGCGACATGCGTTGCAGCGTGCTGAGCGCGGCTTCGAGGCTGAGGTCGACGGTTGGTTCGTCGCCGTCGAGCCATTGGTCGGCGCCCAATTCGAGCGCGTCTTCGGTCTGGTCATTCGACGCGGCGGGCGTATCGGCCGGCGGCACCATATTGGCCGCCGTCGCCGCGATCATCCGGCGGCGGGCCAGCCCGGCCTCGAACCGCGCGACCAGCGCGCCAAGCGAGTCGCCCGCCGGTTCAGCAGCGGTCACCTGGTCGAGCGCGCCCAGTTCGAGCGTGTCGCCCGCACCATTGTCGGCCGGTGTCCCGTCCGATTCGGTCGCCAATTCATCCATCCACGCCGCTTTACGCTGAGATGCATCGCCGTCACCCGCCGCGAGATCGCGGTCGGCGCGGAACGGCGCGCGCGGCGGCGCGTCGGGATGCGCATCGGCGGCACGCACGGCAGGGATGCCCTCATCAGCCGTGGCCAGTTTGCGCGCGCGTTCGGCGACGCGCCTGGTCATCACGGACCGCCCTTCGGCGGGCGGTTTGACCAACGCAAGCATGATCATGAAGGTGATCAGCCCGGCGATCAGCGCCAGAATGACCGCAAAGCCGATGCGCGCACCCATGCCCAGCGGCGGGGTGGTCAGCGGCGAAATCTGGTCGAGGAAAAGCTGCCACGCGAGCGCGTTCAGCCATGCCGCGGGGACAACTGCGGCGAACAGAAAGACGAACGCCATCGCGCCGACCGCCGCCTGAATCGCGGGGGCGAGCAGCCGGCCCAGACCCTTGCGGCGCTTTTTCGGCGGTCCTTTCGGCGCGCGCGCGGGCGCAGCGGGCTGTTGCCCGTCCGCCTTTGCACCTTTGTTTTTCAATCCAATCATGCGGCTATCGACCTGGTCTTGCCCGAAAGCAGTTTCTGGTAAACAGGCTCGTAACGCAAAATGTTTGACGACCAGTTACGATCCCGTTCAACATATTTTCGTGCTTGATCACGCATTTGCGCCCAATTGGTCTGGTCGGCCAGCAGGACGCCGAGCGAGGCGGCGATGGCGGCGGGGTCGTCGGCGGCGAACAAAGTGCCGGTTTCGCCATGCTGGATCAGCTCGCGGTGGCCGCCAACATCCGACGCCGCGACCATCCGTCCCTGCGCCATCGCCTCCAGCGGCTTGAGCGGCGTGACCAGATCGGTCAGCCGCATACGCTTGCGCGGATAGGTGAGGATGTCGATCAGGCTGTAATAACGCTCAACCATATTGTGCGGCACGCGCCCCACGAAATGGATATTCGCGGCGACCGGTGAGGCCGCAGCCTGTGCGCGCAGCGCGTCCTCCATCGGGCCGCCGCCGACGAGCAGCGCATGGCAGGTCGGCCGCGCGGCGACCAGCGCAGGCATCGCCGCGATCAGATCGTCGATGCCCTCATAGTCATAAAAGCTGCCGATGAAGCCGATCACCTCTGCGCCTTCAAGGCCCAGGTCGCGCGCCAGCACGTCGTCGCGCGGGCCCGGATCGCCGAACAGGTCGAGGTCGACGCCATTGGGCGACACGATGATTTTGGCATCGTCGACGCCGCGCGCGATCAGGTCGCGGCGCAGCCCTTCGCAAATGACCGCGACGGCATCGGCGGCGCGCACGGCGTGGCTTTCGAGCTGGCGGGTCAGGTGATATTTCGCGCTGCCCTCGCGCCCGGTGCCATTGCCGACGGCGGCGTCTTCCCAAAAGGCGCGGATTTCATAGATGAGCGGCAAATCGCGCCGCCGCGCCACGCGCAGCGCCGCCAGCGCGCCGAGCACCGGCGAATGGGCGTGGAGCAGGTCGGGCTGGAACCGGTCACACAGCGCGTCGATGCGGGCCGCGAGCGCGCCAATCTCGCGCCATTCGCGCAACGGCGTCGGCGCATCGTCGATGGCGGGGGTGCGATAGAAACGGATGCCGTCGACGACTTCTTCGTCGGGGCCGGGCAGCGGATGGCG
>JBEGPL010000113.1:0-3678 GCA_041181445.1 Pseudomonadota bacterium | reverse complement strand
ATGATCCCGCCAAACAAGACTGCCTTGCGCTGGCCCAGATATTTGTCGGCCAGATAACCGCCGATTACAGGGGTAATATAGACAAGGCTGGTATAGGCACCATAGACCAGACTGGCATCTTTGTCGGAAAAGAGGAATTGCTTGGTCAGGTATAGGATCAGCAGCGCGCGCATGCCGTAATAGGAAAAGCGTTCCCACATTTCGGCAAAGAACAGGACGAACAGACCTTTTGGATGGCCGAGAATTGTGCCGGCGGCATCCCCGTCCTGAACATATGCATTGGCCATATCGGACCCCTTTTCTCTCGATGGCTGATGCACCCCTTTCCGGGTGCGGTTGGCGGGCAACCTAGCGCGAAAATTGCGTAAGGGAAGAATCTAATTGCGCGCGATACCATTTGCGCGGCAGGGGGCGGACATGCTCAACGATCTGACCTCGCCGCTCACCCATCTGTTGTCGCGCCGCACCGCTAAGGCGAAGGATATGGTCGCCCCCGGCCCATCGGACGACGAGATGCGGACCATCCTGACCGCCGCCATGCGCACGCCCGACCATGGCAAGCTGGCGCCGTGGCGCTTTGTCATCGTCGGCGCGGACCAGCGCGATGCGTTCAATACGATGTTACAGTGCGCGGCGCGATCAGAAGTCGCCCGCGATGCCAAGACCGACATCGCCGCAGTGACGCAGTTCGCCATGCAAGCCCCCGCGCTCGTCGTCGCGCTGTCGACGCCGCAGTCCTCACACAAAATCCCGCTGTGGGAACAACAGCTTTCGGCGGGCGCAGCGTGCATGAACCTGGCCCACGCCGCGCATGCGCTGGGCTATGGCGCGTGCTGGCTGACCGGCTGGCCCGCGTATAGTGCCGACGTCGCCGCCGCGTTCGGGGCGCAGGGGGAGGACCGCATCGCCGGCTTCATCTTCATCGGCACACCGGGCCGCGAAATCGAGGAACGTCCGCGTCCTGATTATGATGCGGTGGTCCGTAAATGGGAACCATCCGCTTGACTGCCGTGCTGTATTATGGCAATAAGACGCAATGCTCGATCAGTCCAAACCCGTGTATCAACGCCTGCGCGACGTCATCGCCGGGGCCATTCTCGACGGCCAGTTTCGCGATGGTGACATGTTGCCGTCGGTCCGCGCCTTTGCCGTCGAACAGGGCGCCAATCCGCTGACCGTCGCCAAAGCCTATCAGACGTTTCAGGATGAAGGACTGGTCAGCGTCAAGCGCGGGGTTGGCATGTTTGTCGCTGACGGCGCGACCGACCGGCTGCGCACCTTGATGCGCGACGATTTCCTGCAAAATGTCTGGCCGCCGGTTGCCGAACAAATCCGCCGCTATGGGCTCGACATGCGCGCGTTGATGGACGAAATTACGGCCTGAAATCAGCGCGGCAAGGCCGCCAATCGACGCGGCCATTCCTTGCTGCGCGGGTCCATTGCTGCCGCTTTTTCATACAGATCGCGCGCGTCACCGACGGCGCCCAATGTCGCCAGGATGTCAGCATATTGCGTCGTGGCGTCCAGACTGGCGGGCTGGAGCCGGTACGCCAGTTCGGCATAGCGCCCCGCTTCACGCGCGTTGCCCTTGGCCATCCACGCGCGCGCCAATTCGCGCAGCAGCACCAGATCGCGGTTGCCGCCACGCACGCGCACCCGTTCGAAATACCGGATCGCATCGTCCCAGCGGCCGATGTCCATGTACAGATGCCCGGCGATACGGTTGGCCGACAGTCCCGATGGATTGGCTTCCAGCAATTGCACCACCGTTGCCCCTGCCCCCGCCGGGTCGCCCGACCAGTGCTGGGCATTGGCGAGCCGCAGCCCCACCGTCTCGCTTGCACTGATCCGCCGCGCCTCGCGATAGGCGCGCACGGCGGCCGGCCAGTTTTGCATTGCCATGGCGACATCGCCGACCATCATGTGCGCGTCGGCGACACCCCTGTTTGCGTCCTGCAAACGCAGTGCCGCTGTCATCGCCGTGCCGCCATCGCCGCTGGCCAGTTGCGCGCGGATCGCGGGGATGACGACCAGCGGATTGAGCGGATCGCGCGCGGCATTGCCCGCAGCAACACCGTAACGATCAGCGCTGGCAAAGGGTATGGCGTTGCCCGGTGCGAGCGCAACGGCGCGCGCCATGAACAGCCGTGCCGCGCTGTCGCGGCCGCGATCGGCGGCAACCCGCGCCGCCATTTGCAGCGACCAGCTGTCGGCGTCGGGGCGGCTGACGATGGGTGCCAGGGCGTCGGCGGCACTGTCGACATCGCCGCTCGACCAGTTGGCCGCCGCCAATATCCGGCGGGCAACCATATTGTTCGGCTGGACGCGCAGCAAGGCTTCGGCCTGATCGGCGGCGACGGTCCAGCCCTCCAGTTCATATTCGACCACCGCGCTGACCAGCATGAAAGCAGGGACGTCATCGAGCGCGCCGCGTGTGCGCTGAAGCAAGCTGCGCGCCAGCACATAATCGCCCGCACGCGCCGCCAGCACGGCCTGCATCAGAAACGGGCGCGGGTCGCGCGGGGCGAGCTTTGCCGCCTTGCGCACCGCGACCAGCATGTCGCGGTAACGCCCCATGTCGCCCAGTGTCGCGGCATAATCGATCAACGCCTCGACATGATCGGGGTTGACCGCCAGCGCCTGTTCATACCAGGTCAGCGACGGCGCAAGCCCCGCCTGCATCCGCACCAGATTGGCCTTGAACGCCAGCGCGTCGGCCTGGTTACTGTCGAGTTCGATGGCATAGTCGACCGCGTCGCGCGCGCCCGCGGTGTCGGCATTGGCGCCGCGAAAGCGCGCGACATCCACCCATAACGCCGGGTTCTTGCCATCACCCTTGATCGCAATGTCGAAGGCCCATCGTGCACGGTCGATGTTGCCCAGCGCCAGATGCGCATTGCCCGCAACCCGCCCGGCATAGGCCATTTTGTCGGGTGCGACCGGCCCGGCGTCGAGCATGTCGAGCGCGCGGCGCGGCTCGCCCTGGAGCAGCACGGCACTGCCCAGCAGATGCCGGGCCTGCTGTGCGGGAAACCCGCCCTGTACCCCGCGCCGCAATTCGGCCTCTGCCCCCACGCCATCGCCCAGCGCGATCAGCGTTTCGGCCAGCACAATCCGCGCCTGCGCCTGACCGGGGTCATCGTCGAGCAGCGCGATCAGCGTGTCGCGCGCACCGGCCGCGTTGCCCGCCGCAAGCTGCGCGCGCGCATCGAACATCGCCGCCTGCGCCGGGCCCGCGAACAGGAACCAGGTCGCCGCAAGCAAAGCCGCCAACGCCCGCATGTCAGCCTTGCATGTCATATTGCTTGAGCAGGTCGTACAGCGTCGGGCGGCTGACCCCCAGCAGTTTGGCGGCGCCCGAGATGTTGTTCTCGCTGCGCGCCAGAGCGCGGACAATCGCGCGGCGGTCGGCGGCTTCACGCGCGCCGCGCAAGTTCAGAAAATCATCGTCGCCGCCCGCATCGCCGCCAGCCATGTCGAGGTCGGTCGCGGTGACCCATTTGCCGTCAGCCATGATGACCGCGCGCTTGATCCGGTTTTCCAACTCGCGCACATTGCCCGGCCAGCGGTGGCCATCAACAATCGCCAGCGCGTCGGGTGCCAGTCCTTTGACCACCGGATTCATCTCACGCGCAAAACGCTGCGCCAGTTGTTTGGCGATCAGCACCGCGTCGCCCG
>JBEGPL010000112.1:0-4121 GCA_041181445.1 Pseudomonadota bacterium | reverse complement strand
TCGGTGACGGGGCGCTTTAGACAGGGTCATGGCGCGGGTCAAGGGGCGTTCACCGGCGGTTCCCGATTGGGCACCGCGTTCGCGCGGCGCCGCGATGCTAAGGTTTGGGTTTTACCGTGTCGGTCGGCTTTGACGCCGTTGTCGTTGCCGGGGTTGTCGCGGGTTTGGGCGCCGTTGTCGTGGACGTCACCAGCGGTTTTGCAACGGCGGGCGACGGTGCGGTTTTTGGTGCGGGCACCGTTGCCGAGGCCGGGCTTTGGGTCGCCGGGTTGGCGCGTGCTGGCGTGGGTGCAGCCTTGATCGGTTCCACAGGCTTGGCCGCAGCGACGGGGGGCTTCGTCGGCGTCGCGGCCGATCCACCCTTGTCGGCGCCGTCGGCGACCGGCAATGCGCCGCCCAGCGCCTTGGCCAGCCCGGCCAGTTGTTCGCCGATCACGCCATCGACCGCGGGCGACACGCTTTTCAGCGGAAAACGCGCATAGCCGCCGACAACATATTCGAACAGGATCGTGCTGCCCTTTTCATTTGGCTGGATCACGATGGTCAATGTGCCCGTCAAAGCTTCGGCCTGAAGCGGCCCCAGTGCGCCCGACAGCCGGAGCATCTTGCCCGCATCGGCATACACAATGCGCGCGTGCTGGACGCTGCCAAAGGTGCCGTCGTCGCGCGGCAGTTTTTCGCAGAAACAGCCGCCTGCCTGAGTGTCCATCCAGAAATTGGCGGCATTTCCCGACCAGCTATGTGCCTTTGACCACCATTTGTCAGGGGTGCGCAGCATTTTCCAGACATCATCGGGCGAAGCCGCAACCCGCGCCGTGTGCGCGACGGTAAAGCCATTATCGGCTGATTCGATGACTTTGGCCGAAACGGCGGGCGCGGCGGTTACGATGGCGGCGGCGACGGCAAAGCAAGACAGGACACGCATGGACAGCCCCTCGATCACGCCCGACGGTCCGGACGGCGACACCCTAACGCGCGCAGGCCCGGGCGGGCAAGCAGTCAATCCTTGGCGATGACCGCCGCGATGGCCGCGCTCACCGCGTCGATGTCGGCCATGCCGTCGACCCGCGACACGATGCCGCGCGCTTCATAGATCGGCAGGATCGGCGCAGTCTTGGCCCGATATTCGGCCATGCGCGTGCGCACCGTTTCCTCATTGTCGTCGGGGCGGCGCTTGAAACTGGTGCCACCGCACTTGTCGCAAATACCCGCCACCACCGGCTGTTTGTGGCGGTCGTGATAGCCCTCGCCGCACGTCGCGCAGGTGAACCGACCGGTGATCCGGTCGACCAGTGCATCCTCGTCAACCTGCAATTCGATGACATGGTCAAGTTTGCGGTGGCGCGATTTCAAAATATCGTCGAGCGCGGCGGCCTGTGCTGCGGTGCGCGGATAGCCGTCGAAAATGACCGATGTGCCGGGGGTCAGGCCGTCGAGCTTTTCGCCGATCAGGCCCGAAACAATGTCGTCCGAAACCAGTTCGCCCGCATCCATCACGGCCTTGGCCTGCAAACCGACGGGCGTTGCCGCCGCCACTGCGGCGCGCAGCATGTCGCCGGTCGACAGCTGGACCATGCCGCGCTCCGCGACCAGCCCCGCCGCCTGCGTGCCCTTGCCCGCGCCCGGCGGCCCCAGCAGGATGATGTCGATCGTCATGTCAGACCCCCGTCTTCGTCCGTTCGGACCGCACCGGCGCTCAACGGCGCGGCGTCGCGCCCTTCAGCTTCGATTTCTTGATCAGATCGGCATATTGATGTGCAAGCAGATGGCTTTGAATCTGCGTGATCGTGTCGATCGTGACGTTGACCACAATCAACAGGCTGGTGCCGCCAAGGTAAAAAGGCAGCCCCGCCTGTGCGATGAAATATTCGGGCACCAGACAAATGGCCGCCAGATAAAGCGCGCCGATCACGGTGATCCGCGTGAGCACATGGTCGAGGTAGGTTGCGGTATTCTTGCCCGGGCGGATGCCGGGGATGAACCCGTTTTGCCGCTTCAGATTGTCGGCGGTTTCCTCCGGATTGAAAACGACCGCGACATAGAAGAAGCAAAAGAAGATGATCCCGCCGCCGTACAGCAGCATATAAAGCGGTGCGCCGTGCGCGAGCAGCTGGTTCAGCCGCAGCAGCACGTCACCCCATATCGTGTCGCCGGTCACCTGGCTGCCCATGAACTGGGTGATGGTCAGCGGCAGCAACAGCAGCGAGCTGGCGAAAATCGGTGGAATCACCCCGGCAGTGTTGACCTTGAGCGGCAAATGGCTGCGGTCGGACTGGACCGCGCCGCGCTGCGTCGCCCGCTTGGGATATTGCACCAGCACGCGCCGCTGCGCGCGTTCCATGAAACAGATGAGCGCAATCAGCACGACCGCGCCGACCAGCACGGCGATGATCACGCCCGCACTCTTGTCGCCCGAACGGCCCTGTTCGAACAATTGCGCGAACGACAGCGGCAATTGCGCCAAAATGCCCGCCATGATGATCAGCGAAACGCCATTGCCAATGCCGCGGCTGGTGATCTGTTCGCCCAGCCACATCAGGAAAAGCGTGCCGCCGGTAATGCTGATCACCGACGTGACGCGAAACAATGTGCCCGGATCAATGACCGCGTTGATCCCCTTTTGCACCGATTGGGCTTCGAGCCCGTACGCGGTCACATAGCCCTGAACGATACACAGCGCGACAGTGCCATAGCGCGTATATTGATTGAGCTTCTTGCGCCCTGCCTCGCCCTCTTTCTTGAGTGCAGACAGCGACGGCGACAGCGCCGAGCCCAGCTGGACGACGATCGACGCGGTAATATAGGGCATGACGCCCAACGCGATGATGCTCATCCGCGACAGGCTGCCGCCCGAAAATGTGTTGAAAATGTCGAGGATGCCGCCCGACGCCGTCTGTTTGTACAGCGCGGCGAGCGCAACCGGGTCGACGCCCGGCAGCGGCACGAAACTGAGGAAGCGGAAAATGATCAGCGCGCCGATGGTGAACCACATGCGGCGCTTCAGTTCGGTCGCCTGACCGAATTTCGACAGGTTGAAATTGGAAACCAGCTGGTCGGCGCGTGAGGCCATAAAGAAACCCGTCCCTGTAAATTGCCGCCCGCACCGGACGTAAGCACGCGCCTATGTGCGGTCGCATGGGTCCGAGTGCAAGGGGAAAGGCGGGCCTTTATCGCGGCCCGCCACCATGCCCCGGGTCAGCCCTCGGCTGCAGGCGCGCCCTTGGCGGCCAGAACTTCGACCTTTCCGCCAGCCTTCTCGACGGCGGCGACCGCGCCCGCCGAAGCCCCGGCAACGGCAAAGCTCAACTTCGTGGTCAATTCGCCCTTGGCGAGGAGGCGCACGCCGTCCTTGCCGCCGCGCGCGACGCCCGCCGCCTTCAGCACGGCGTGATCGATCACCGCCTTGGCATCCAGCTTCTTCGCATCGACCAGCTTCTGGATCATGCCCAGATTGACGATAGCATAATCCTTGCCGAAAATATTGTTGAAGCCGCGTTTCGGGATCCGCATGTGCAGCGGCATCTGGCCGCCTTCAAAGCCCTTGATCGCGACGCCCGAGCGGCTCTTCTGGCCCTTTTGACCGCGACCGGCGGTCTTGCCCTTGCCCGAACCGATGCCGCGTCCGACGCGCATCCGGCCCTTGCGGCTGCCATCATTGTCTTTGAGTTCGTTCAGTTTCATGTCGTGCACTCGCTTTCGCTGTTGTCGCGCGGCCACCCGCCGGGGGTGGCGGATTGGGGGTTATTCGACGATTTCGACCATGTGCGGCAATTTGCGGATCATCCCGCGCACTTCGACGCTGTCTTCCAATTCGACCACGCGGTGCATCTTGCCCAGGCCAAGCCCGGTCAATATTGCGCGTTGAATCTTGGGACGACGGATCGGCGAGCCGATCTGCTTGATCTTTATTTTGGCCATCTTCGCTTACTCCGTAACAGCAGCGGCTTCGGCGTCCGCCGATTTCGCCGATGCGCCGCCGCGACGGAGCAGATCCGACACCTTTTTACCGCGCCGCTGGGCGACGGCCTTGGGGCTGGTCTGTTCGATCAGGGCCTCAAAGGTGGCGCGGATCATGTTATAGGGGTTCGAGGTGCCGACCGACTTGGTCACGACGTCGGCAA
>JBEGPL010000111.1:0-3469 GCA_041181445.1 Pseudomonadota bacterium | reverse complement strand
GGGGCTATACCCACACGTCGATTGCCATCCACGACGCGATCAAGTCGATCAAAGTGCCCGTGATCGAGGTGCATTTGTCGAACCCGGAAACGCGCGAATCCTTTCGTCATATCAGCTATGTCGGGATGGCGGCGCATTCGTGCTTTGCAGGACATGGCGCAAAATCCTATAGTCTGGCGCTGGACGCCGCCGTCGCTCTCTGACAAGAGGACGACCCGGCGCATCCGGGGCAAATAACGGGGTCGAATACATGGCAGAGCAAAAAAGCCACGGCATGAACATTGATGCAAAGTTCGTCCGCGAACTCGCGGATATGCTTGAGGAAACAGGACTCAGCGAAATTGAGGTCGAGGATGGCGACCGCAAGATCCGCGTTGCCCGCACATTGGTCGCCGCCGCCGCCGCGCCGGTGGCCTATGCCGCCGCGCCAGCGGCTGTGCCAACGGCTGCGGCTGTGGCGGCTCCCGCGCCCGCGCCCGCCGCCGGTCCCGATTTGTCGAACGCCGTCAAATCGCCAATGGTTGGCACCGTCTATCTGGCGCCCGAACCCGGCGCCGATAATTTCGTCGCAATCGGCGCGGCGGTAAAGCCGGGCGACACGATCGTCATTATCGAGGCGATGAAGGTGATGAACCCGATCACGGCGCCCGTCGGCGGCACGCTGAGGGCGGTTCATGTCGAAAACAACCAGCCGGTCGAATTTGACCAACCCCTGTTCACGATCAGCTGAGCCGCCCGGCATGACCATTGAAAAACTGTTGATCGCAAATCGCGGCGAAATCGCGCTGCGCATCCACCGCGCCGCGCACGAAATGGGCATCCGGACCGTTGCGGTCCACTCGACCGCCGATGCCGACGCGATGCATGTGCGGCTGGCGGATGAGGCGATCTGCATCGGACCGCCGGCGGCGAAGGACAGCTACCTCAACATCCCTGCAATCATCTCGGCGGCGGAAATCGCCGATGCCGACGCGATCCACCCGGGCTATGGCTTCCTGTCCGAAAATGCCCAATTTGCCGAGATTATCGAGGCGCACGGGCTGACATTCATCGGGCCGAAGCCCGAACATATCCGCACCATGGGCGACAAGGTCGAGGCAAAAAGGACGGCAGGCGCGCTCGGGCTGCCGCTGGTGCCGGGATCGGACGGCGCGGTGTCGGAAATCGAGGACGCCAAGCGGATCGCCAAGGACGTCGGCTATCCCGTGATCATCAAGGCCGCGTCGGGCGGCGGCGGCCGCGGCATGAAGGTCGTCAATTCGGAATCCGAACTTGAAACACAGATGCAGCAGGCCGGGACCGAGGCCAAGGCGGCGTTCGGCGACGCGACCGTCTATATCGAAAAATATCTGGGCAACCCGCGCCATATTGAATTTCAGATATTCGGGGATGGCAACGGCACCGCGATCCACCTTGGCGAGCGCGATTGTTCGTTGCAACGGCGGCATCAAAAGGTGCTGGAAGAAGCCCCCTCGCCCGTCATTTCCGCCGACGAACGCGCACATATGGGCGGCGTGGTGTCAAAAGCGATGGCCGATATGGGCTATCGCGGCGCGGGCACGATCGAATTTCTATGGGAAGACGGTCAATTTTTCTTCATCGAAATGAACACCCGCATCCAGGTGGAGCATCCGGTGACCGAAATGATCACGGGCTTTGATCTGGTCCGCGAACAGATCCGCATTGCCGACGGCCGCGGGCTTTCGGTGCGGCAGGAAGATCTGGAGTTTCGCGGCCATTCCATCGAATGCCGGATCAATGCCGAAGACCCGCGCACCTTCATGCCTTCGCCCGGCACGGTGACGCAATATCACGCCGCCGGGGGCATGCATGTGCGCGTCGATAGCGGGCTGTATGCCGGATATAAAATCCCGCCCTATTATGACAGCATGATCGCCAAGCTGATTGTTTATGGCCGCACCCGGCAAAGCTGTATGATGCGGATGCGCCGCGCGCTCGACGAAATGGTGGTTGGCGGGGTCAAGACCAACATTCCGCTGCATCAGGCGTTGCTCGCCAACGCGGACGTGATCGACGGCAATTACACGATCAAATGGCTGGAGGACTGGCTGGCGGCACAGGACGATTGAGGGGGTATCCGCATGGATACAGCGATGTGCATTTGATCACTGGCAGATGCCATCGTTCCGCATTATAGGGGCGCGCATGCGCACCTCTCCCCGCTCCCGCCCCGCCGCCGCCCTGACGGCCACAGCCCTGACGGCCGCCCTGCTTGCGGCGTCGCTTGCGGTCGCACCTGCACATGCCCAGAAAGCGCCCAAACCGGCGCCAAAGCCGGTGCAGGAAGACACGCGTGTCTATGTGCCCGACATCGTCGAAGACACCGCGCCGGTTCAGGCCGAACAACTGGCGGAGTGGCCGCGCTGGACCCCGGCCAACGCCGGTAACCTGCTCGCACAGATTGAGGCGGCGGGCGCCGACGGCCTGTTCGCGCGCGATTATGACCCCACCGGCCTGGCCGCCGCCATTGCGTCGGGCGAGGGCGACGCGCTCAACAAGCGTGCGACCGAGACTTTTCTGTTGCTCGCCACGCACCGCCGCGACGGCCGCACGCCGAATGCGGCACGCAAACAATGGTTCGTCGTTGACAGCGACGCCAGCGTCGACCTGTTCGCCTTGCTCGACAGCGCGCTGGCCAGCGGCGACATCGACGGTGCGCTGGCCAGTCTGGACCCTGTCCACGCCAATTTCGCAGCACTGAAAGCCGCGCTGGCCGCCACCAAGCCCGCCGACAAGGCGCGCGCCGACACGCTGCGCGTCAATATGGAACGGTGGCGCTGGATGCCGCGCGATCTGGGCCAGCGGCACATTTTGACCAATGTCCCTGAATATATGACGCGCGTCGTCAACGAAGGCGTGGTCATTGCGACGCACAAGGCCGTGGTCGGCAAACCGGCCACCGCAACGCCGCAGCTTGATGCCAAGGCGACCGCGATCATCCTCAACCCCACATGGACCCTGCCGCGCAGCATCATCGACGAAGGGATCGGCGCGACCATCGCCACCAACCCGCAGCGCGCCCGCGCCCAAGGCTACACCTGGACCGGCAAGGGCAAGACGCTGTCGGTTGTGCAGTCGGCGGGCCCGGGCAATGCGCTGGGCGTGATGAAGCTGGAAATGCTCAATCCGCACGCGATTTACCTGCACGACACGCCGTCGAAGGGCGCATTCGGATCCGAAGCGCGCGCGTTCAGCCATGGCTGCATCCGCACCGAACGGGCGCTGCATTTCTCTGGATTGATGGCGGTCATCTACGCCGGACGCTCGCCCGAGGAATTTGGCGCAGCGATTGCCAGCGGCAAGACGACGCGCATGGAATTCGCCGAGCCTTTCCCGGTATTCATCGGCTATTGGACCGCCGCGCCAAAGGCCGACGGCCAATTGGCGATGATGGCCGACATCTATGGCCGCGACGCCCCGGTGGTCGCCGCCTTTGCCCAGCCCGGTC
>JBEGPL010000110.1:0-8311 GCA_041181445.1 Pseudomonadota bacterium | reverse complement strand
CGCCACAAATATGACAACCGCGGCCAGCGTCCGCCAATCGCGCTGGGCCGCCATGGCAGAGGGCTATTTCTTTGCCGCGTCGCGCGCGCGCTGCAGCACCGGGTCGGGTTGCAGGTCGGGCACCGCACCATCGCGCACGTCAACAGGCACCGCGTTCGTGGGCGCCGCCTTCGTCGCCTCCTCGGGGGCGGCAGGTTGCACGCCCAGTTCGGCGAGCGGATCGTCGGGCGCGGCGGTCGGCGCGCCCGCCTTGACCCCGGCAGCCGCGGCGGCGGCGGCGTCATCGGGATTGGCGCGGTCGCTGATCATCCCGGCCAATCCGACGAGCAACAAGACCCCGACCAGTCCAGCGATGCCAAATTGCAACCGGCGCAACCGGTCATCGGCCCGGATCGGCTGCAGAGGTTCGGGTGCGGGGGTCAGATCGGTCATGCAAGGCCCTTTGATGCCAGCCATTCGTCATTATACAGCGTCGACAGATAGCGGAAACCTGTGTCGCACAAAATGGTCGCGATACGCTTGCCCGGCCCCATGTGCTGCGCCAGCGCCATCGCCCCCGCCACGTTGATCCCGGTCGACAGGCCGGTGCACAGCCCTTCATCCTCCAGCAACATGCGCACCACGCGCAGGCCCTCGGCGTCCGAAATGCGGAATTGCGTGTCGATCGGCGCGCCGTCCAGATTGGCCGTGATGCGGCTCTGGCCGATGCCTTCGGCGACGCTGCTGCCCTCGGCGCGGAGTTCGCCGCTGGCGTAATAATTATACAGCGCTGCGCCGTGCGGGTCGGTCAACGCGATGATCACATCGGGGTCAAATGCCTTCAGTCCCAGCCCCACCCCGGCCAGCGTGCCGCCGGTGCCGACCGCGCAGGTAAAGCCGTCGATGCGCCCGTCCAACTGGTCCCAGATTTCGCGCGCGGTCCCCATGATATGCGCCTTGCGGTTGGCGATATTGTCAAACTGGTTGGCCCAGACGGCGTTGTCCGTCTCATCGGCGATCCGGCGCGAGGTATGGACGAAATGGCCGGGGTTGGAAAAGGGCGCGGGCGGCACCAGCACGAGTTCGGCGCCCAGCGCGCGCAGCGTGTCCATTTTCTCACGGCTTTGCGTGTCGGGCATGACAATGATCGTCTTATATCCCAGCGCATTGGCGACGAGCGCCAGCCCGATGCCGGTGTTCCCAGCCGTCCCCTCGACGATGGTACCACCCGGCTTCAACGTGCCCTGCTCTTCGGCATCGCGCACGATGTACAGCGCGGCACGGTCCTTGATCGACCCGCCGGGGTTGGCATATTCGCACTTGGCCCAGATTTCGCAACCTGTAGCTTCGCTTGGCCCGCGCAACAGAACAAGCGGCGTGTTGCCGATCAGGTCGAGAGAATTGGTGAGCGCCGTCATCGCGACTAGCTAATCGCCGCGCCGCGCCTTCGCAAGCAATCTGCGTGTTGGCGCCCGAAAGCTGCGCTTTCGACGCATCGCCCGCTGGCATCGACGAACCGCAGTGCGCAGCGGCGATACCGGCAAAATGCACCTTGAATCTGTGATATTATATCATTACGGGTCGGCCAAATCAAAACAGTCGCCCTCTCCCCAACAAGGATGTTCAATGTCAATCCGCTATCTGGCTTCGACGGCGCTTTGCCTGTTCGCCGTAACCCCCGCCTTTGCCCAGTCGGGCGAACAGGTCGATTCGGACGACATGCACAGCGCCGACGACATTGTGGTGACCGCGCCCTATGTCCGCAGTCTTGATGTGCTGGGCAATGTGTCGGTGATCGAAGGCGACAAGCTGGCACAGGACGTGCGCGCGCAGATTGGCGACAGCCTGACGCGCCAGCCCGGTGTGTCGGCGACCAGCTTTTCGGCGGGCGCATCGCGCCCCGTGTTGCGCGGTTTTCAGGGCGAACGCGTCCGCATTTTGACCGACGGCATCGGGTCAATCGACGTTTCGAACACATCGGCCGACCATGCTGTCACGATCGACCCGCTGACCAGCGAGCGGATTGAAATCCTGCGCGGTCCCGCCGTATTGCTGTTCGGCAGCCAGGCCATCGGCGGCGCGGTCAATGTGTTCGACCGCCGCATCGCCCGCAAAATGCCCGAAGCACCGCTCCACATCGACGCGATTGCCGGGTTCGGATCGGCAGCTGACGACATCAGCGGCGGTGCATCGGTCGACGTCCCCATCGGCACCATGGTCACCATCCACGCCGACGGCAGTTATCGTAACAGCGGCGACGTGCGCATCGGCGGTTTTACCCTCACCCCCGGCCTGCGCGCGGAGATTCTGGGGCGCGCGGACGATGCCCGCCGCGGCGGCGACATCGCAGCCGCCAATGGACTGACCGCAGCGGCGAATCAGCGCGGCCGCATTCCCAACAGCGCCACCGAAACATGGACCGCCGCGGCGGGCGCATCGATCATCAACGAAGGCGGCCAGCTTGGCTTTTCCATCAGCCGCTATGTCAGCGATTATGGCATCGCGTCGCGTCCCGGCAGCACCGAAGACGCCGTCGCCATCGGCTTGAAGCAATGGCGGGCCGATGTGCGCGGCAAGGTCGAGCTGGGCGACGGCGCGTTTTCCGAACTGCGCGTGCGCGGCGGGTTCGCCGATTACAGCCATACCGAATTTGAGGGCGGCAACGTCGGCACCACTTTCCTCAACACCGGCGTCGAAGGCCGCATCGAACTGGTGCAAAATGATAATGGCGGCTGGCGCGGCGCCAGCGGGTTCCAATATTTCCACCGCGACTTCAACGCCGTCGGCGCCGAAGCCTTTGTGCCCGCCAATCTGACGTCGCAATGGGGCGCCTTTACGCTTCAGGAATTGACGCTGGGCAGCGTCAGTCTGGAAGGCGCGCTGCGCGTCGAAAACAGCGGCGTCAAAGCCGCCAGCGTCGGCGTCGAACGTCGCTTTACCGGCGTGTCGGGCGCGCTTGGTATCAGCTATGCGCTTGGCGAAGATGCAAAGATCAGCGCCTCCGTCTCGCGCGCCGTGCGCGCGCCGTCGGCAGAGGAATTATTTTCAAACGGACCGCATGTCGCAACGCAAAGCTATGAAATCGGCGATGCGACATTCGGCACGGAAAAAAGTGTCGGGCTTGAAACGTCGATCAAGCTTAACAGCGACGGCTATGCGCTGGGGCTGACCGGCTATGCCAACGCATTCGACGGTTTCATCTATGAAGCCGAAACCGGCGCGATCATCGACGACCTGCCGGTCTTTCAATATCGGCAGGCAAAAGCGCGCTATGTTGGCTTTGAGGCCGAGGCCAGCCTGCGCATTGCCCAATTTGGGGGCTATAATCTGGTCGCCGATGTTGTCGGCGACTACACAAATGCGCGCATCAAAAATGTGGGTCCGGCCCCGCGCATCCCGGCGCTGCGCGCGCTGGGCGGGCTGGAGCTTCAGGGCGACCGGCTCGATATTCGCGCCGAAGTCGAATGGACCGACCGGCAGGCACGCGTCGCCGCGTTCGAAAGCCCGACCGGCGGCTTTACCATCGTCAATGCATCGGCATCATGGCATCCGCTGAGTAACCGCGATGACCTGACACTGTCGCTGGCGGCGAACAATATATTCGACGTCGTCGCCCGCCGCCACGCCAGCTTTACCAAGGATTATGTGCCGCTCGCCGGCCGCGACATCCGGCTGACCGCGCGGGTCAGTTTCTGACGCCAATATGGTCTGATCGCAAACTTCACTCGGCCGCGGCGCCGACAACGCCCCAATAGACCGACGAAAAGGTGACATAATAGGACAATTCGCGCACCGCTTCCTGCGGCGCGCTCGACAGGTCAAAACCGCTTTCGGTGATCGCTTCGATCAACCGTTTCAGATCGGCTTCGGGGATGCCGTCCATCATGTTGGGGTTGGCACGGCCAGGGCCAAAGCCCATCGTGTCGTCAACCAGTTGCGGGCTGATGCCGATGCGCTCCAGATCGCCGGCCAGCCAGACGCGCGACGTAAAAATCGCCGACATCTGGTCATATTGTTCCTGTTGCGCGTCGTCCAGACTGTACAGCGCGCCGCACAGCATGGTCGCAATCGAAAATTCGGACTTGGTCGCGTCGCTCAGCCCGGGCAGATCGTCGTTCATCATGTCGGCGGCGACACGGGCGCGCAGGTCATCCTCGATAATGTCGGACACACAGCTGGTCGGGTCCAGGCTGCCGCCTTCCTCGGTCGCATCGCTTTCCTGCGCGCGCGCGGGCTGGATCAGGGCAACGCTGGCTGTCATTGCAATCGCCATCAGCGCCGAATTCAAAAAGTTCATGTCAATCTGCCTTTCCGGTGGAGCCATTGGCCCCGATTATATCAGTTTTCATGGTTTCAACTTGGCGTGGGCGTTCCACATGGCCGATGTTGCGGCCAGATAGGACCCGACCATCGCCCACCCCTCGGACGACATGGCATCGGTATCGACACCCGATTCGGCCACAGCCGCGACAATCGTCTCGATCAGCGTGTCGGGCACGCCCGCCTCCATCGACGGGTTGGTCAGGCCGGGACCCAGATCGGCGGCGTTGTCGACGACGACCGGCGAAATGCCATAGGTTTCAATCTGCACCGCCATCCACTCGCGCGCGATACGGCCCATATTATAGTCGAAAAAGGCGTTGAGTTCCTCGGCGTCCATCCCGGCGCGCTGGCCGCATGCGTCCGACGCTTTGGCCAATTGTTCAAAGACGCGGTCGGTCTGGGTCGAATCGGCATTGTCGCGCGTCATCAATGCACCGATCTGCGCCGGAAAGTCGTTGCCGAGCGCCATCGACGTGCACGCCAACACATCGTCCGACCGCGCCGCAGCGGGCGCCGACATGGCCAGAACGGCCGCGCACAGGCCGACCGACAGCGTTTGCAATCGCATCGTGTGTACCTTCATTTGCCCCCAACTCCCTCGCACCGACAAAGCCAGCCAAACCCCGGCACCTTACAACATGGCCATGCCACCATTAACATGAACTGTCTGGCCGGTGACATATCCCGCCTCGTCCGACGCCAGATAGACAACCGCCGCGCCAATGTCCGCGCCCTCGCCCATCCGCCCCGCCGGGATGCGTGCATTCAGCGCCTCCTTTTGCGAGTCGGGCAGCGCGTCGGTCATGGCCGACACGATAAAGCCCGGCGCGACGCAGTTCACCGTTACATTCCGGCTCGCCAATTCCTGCGCCAGTGATTTCGACATGCCGACCAACCCCGCCTTTGACGCGGCATAGTTGATCTGCCCCGGATTGCCGGTGGTGCCGACGACGCTGGTGATCGAAATGATCCGGCCATGGCGCGCCTTCATCATCGGCTTGGCCGCCGCGCGCATCAGCCGGAACGCCGATTCCAGATTGATACGAATTACGTCCTGCCATTCATCATCCTTCATCCGCATCGCCAGATTGTCGCGCGTGACCCCGGCATTGTTGACCAATATGTCGATGCGCCCGCCAAGCGCCTCGACCGCTGCCGGTACCAACGCATCGACCGCCGCGCTGTCACCCAGATCACAGGGCAGCGCGACATGGTCACCGCCCAGCGTGTCGCGAAAGGCGTTCAGCTTGGCCGCGTTCGACCCCGACACCGCCAGCCGCGCGCCCTGCGCCGCGAGCGCCGCACAGATGGCGCTGCCAATGCCCCCGGATGCGCCCGTGACCAGCGCCGTTTTTCCCGTCAGATCGAACATCTCGTTTTCCTCTAATTGTTCACGCGGAGCCGCGAAGACGCGGAGGGGCGATGGTTATTGACGATCCGGTGGAACCCTTCCTTCAACGTCGCACCGGCAAAATTTATCAGCAGCCCGACCGGCAAGTGCATGAGCCGCAAATAGGTCAGTAGCTGTTTGCGATGCGCCGCATTGAGATTCGCGACCGATTTGATTTCGATGAGCAAACGTCCATCGACCAGCAAATCGGCGCGAAACGCGGCTTCAAATCGCAAATCTTCAAACTCAATGTCGACCGGCAATTGCCGGTCGACCGTATAGCCTTTCGCGGTCAGTTTAGCGGCCAGCACCGTTTCATAAACACTCTCCAGCAATCCAGGGCCAAGTTCACGATGAATCAGATAAGATAAATGCAGAACGTCGCCCGAGATGACGTCGATATCGACCATAAACCCTCCGCGACTCCGCGTCTCCGCGTGAACAAAAGAATTTTTCCTACAAAGCTCTCAGCACCGCTTCGATATCGTCCATCGTGATGACGCTGGTGGTTTCGACCTCGCCCGCCGCGCTGCGTTTGACCATCGGGCCGAGCACCTTGCCGCCACATTCGACGAAATGGACCGCGCCGGCCGCCTCCATCGCCGCCACGCTTTCACGCCAGCGCACGCGCCCCGTCACCTGATCGACCAGCTGGCTGCGGATCAGGTCGGGGTCGGCAACCGGCGCAGCGGTGACATTGGCATAGAGCGGCACGACCGGCGCGTTGACATGCGCTTGCCCCAGCGCCTCGGCCATTGCATCAGCGGCGGGCTGCATCAACGGACAATGGAACGGCGCCGACACCGGCAGCAACACGCCGCGCTTGATGCCAAAATCCTTGGTCAGCGCAATCGCGCGTTCGATGGCGCCGCGATGCCCCGAAATCACCACCTGCGACGGGTCATTGTCGTTGGCGACGGTGCAGCATTCGCCCTCGGCCGCCGCATCGGCCAGACCTTGTGCCTTTTCAATGTCGGCACCCAGCAGCGCCGCCATTGCGCCGACGCCCACCGGCACTGCCGCCTGCATCGCCTGCCCCCGTTTTTTCAGCAGCCGTGCGGTGGTTGCCAGATCAAACGTCCCGGCGGCGCACAGCGCGCTATATTCGCCCAGGCTGTGGCCCGCGACGCACATCGCCGCCGCCGACAGCCGCAGCCCGCCCTCTTGCTCCATCACCCGCAACGTCGCGATGGCGTTGGCCATGATCGCGGGCTGCGCATTTTCGGTCAGCGTCAGTTCGTCCTCGGGCCCGTCGATCATCAACCGGAACAGGTTTTGCCCCAGCGCCTCGTCGACCTCCTGAAACACCGCGCGCGCGACCGCACTGGCGTCGGCGAGCGCGCGGCCCATGCCAACCGCCTGGCTGCCCTGCCCCGGAAAAATGAATGCCCGCATATGTCCGCCCCCTTGAACTCGATGATCCGCGCCTATTGGCAATTGCCTAGCGGTGCAAGCCGAAGGGGACGACCTTGTTGTCCGCATCATGGCCGATATCGGCACGGCCCAGCCACGCAATCGCGTTGCGGTCGCACCAGTCGCGCGCGCTGTCCTCGGCGCTCATCCCGAACGGGCGGTCGTTTTCGGGCACGTCGCTGACCCGCCCCAGCCGCAGCCCGGCCAGCCCCGCGCCCGCCAGCGCGGTCGTGACATGGCCCATCGCGCGGTCAAAGGCGTACAGATATTCGCTGACCTCCTCAACGATCAGCACATGGTCCGTCAGATCGGGCATGACCGGCGTGCCGATCATCATCGACAGCGTCGTCAGGTTGAACGCCGCATATTTGACGCCGTCGTCTAGCCCGCCCTCCAGCGCCGCCGGGTCGCGCGTCACCAGCCAGTCGAGCGCACGCGCGACCGCTGCCTCGCCCCCGTCGCGCCGGATGTCGGCGGGCATCGGGCCGTGGGCCAGATGCGCGAATCCGGCACGATAGAGCGCGCCGAGGATATTGCCCTGATCGCTATAGCCCAAATATGTCTTTGTCCGCGCCGCTGCACCCATCGCCAAAACCGCATCCGCCGCAATCCGCCCCGCGCCATAGCCGCCGCGCGCAAACCAGACCGCATCAATATCGTCACGGTTCGCCATCGCGACCAGCGCGGCGCAGCGCACCGCGTCGCCCCCCGCAAAATGGCCGTGCGCGACGAAACATTGTTCATCAAAAATCAACGTCGCCGACGGATGCCGCGCCGCCGCCAGCGCGATCACGCGGTCGGCATCGTCGCGCGTGAACGGCGTGGACGGGGCGACGATTCCAATACGCATGAAAAACTGACCTGCCCCCGCACGCCGTTCGTCCTGAACCTGTCGAAGGACGAATGTTGCAACAACCGTGCGCTTCGACAGGCTCAGCGCGAACGGATCAAGGCTTAACCGTTGCCAAACCCCTGTCCAAACAATAGCGGAGCTAAATGGACAATCACAATCGCTTTTATTTCTGTGGCATCGGCGGGTCGGGCATGTTGCCGCTCGCGATGATCGCGCGGGCGCAGGGGGCAGAGGTTGCGGGGTCGGACCGGTCGCGCGATCAGGGGCGACTGGCCGAAAAATTCGCGTGGATCGAAGCACAAGGGATTGCGCTCCATCCGCAAGACGGCAGCGGGATCGTCAACGCCGACCAG